>JAICTW010000033.1 GCA_025936195.1 Flavisolibacter sp. | reverse complement strand
TGATGTGGCGGCCACTATTCTGCATCTGGAAAATCACAGGCCTATTGTGATATTTTGACTTCCTAGTATAAAGGTCCTTTAAGGAAAGTAGTTATAAATGTCTTTTCGGTGCATGAAACGCAAAAGAGTAATAGTGTCAGATTCAACTTTAAACCCAAGGCGATAATTGCCTTTTGCATGCATTTTCTTTAGGTTTCGTAAATCCGATATGCTCAAGCTGGTTTCCATTGCGTGTATAACTTCGCAACCTGGCTGGCAACTTTTTTGTCACGGATGAGGTGAATGTCTTTTTCAAACAATTTCTGAACAGTCAATTTCATTTGCCTGCAGCGATTTTTCTGAGATGGCTTTTTACTTTAGCGAGACTGCCTTTCCCCGAACGTTCTGATTCTTTCATGGCTTCGAAAAAAGCATATTCTTCCATCTCCGCTGAAGAAAGTGTTGAAGCTTTTTTCTGCATTTTTTTCAACAGGTCAAGAAAAAAGTCCTTTTCGCTTTTAGAAGAAGTTGGTATGACGATATATTCCATGTTTCTTATTGTAAATTTAATTGTCTGTGAAGATAATAAATTTGACTTTGAGGTGAGATTTTTGCAGGAGGAAACCAGTTAATTAACTGGATCATTATGATAAGCAAATTGAAACGAAAACTATGAGTACAGAGCGTGATTTCAGTTCCATCAGTCCATCGGCAAATGCATTGTTGTTGTTGAAAGGTGAAACGAACATTCCTTTTGCAAAGGAAGCGGCGGAACTGATGCTTCGGAATCAAACAACGGGTGCAGATGTTGACAGAAATAGATTTTATTGGGGAAGAGTGCTCCATTTTGAAAACCGGTACTGGAGCATTGATCAATTATTGTCCGATATTTCTGTAAAAAACATCCTCGAGCTTTCATCCGGATTTTCTTTCCGTGGACTTGCCATGGTGAAGCAAAAAGAGGTTCACTACATTGATACGGATCTTCCCGATATTATTTCTGTAAAAAAAGAATTGATCAAAGAGCTTAACAACGATCCCGCAAACGATAAAGGTCAACTGGAATTAATGTCCCTGAATGCACTTGATGAAAAGCAATTCATGGAAACCGTTGGCCATTTTTCAGAAGGAGCACTTGCCATTGTTAATGAAGGCCTGCTGATGTACCTGAATGCTTCGGAGAAAGAAAAGCTTTGCCAAACGATTCGAAAAGTATTAAAGGAGAAAGGAGGTTATTGGATAACAGCCGATATCTACGTTAAAAGAGAAGCTCTCGGTATTTCTGATTTTAAATTTAACGACAAGCTGGAAAAATTTTTACAGGAACACCAGATAGAAGAAAACAAATTTGAAAGTTTTGAAGCTGCAAAAAGCTTTTTTGAAAAGCAGGGTTTTGTTATTGATAAAGAAGCGCAGCCGGACCGTTCAAAATTAACCGCATTCGATAATCTTATACGAAGCGTGTCCTCTGAACAATTAGGCCAAATGCGAAAAGCGGGAAACATGCAGGCAACATGGAGGCTCAAGCTGGCGGATTAATGTGCTTTACTTTGATAAGAAGCCAGGCGATTTACAATTATCGAATGTGTTTCCTCCTCACTCAAATTCTCCGGTTGAAATTTTGATCCCGTCACCTTTTCATACAGTTCAATATAACGGTTTGAAATCGTTTCCACCCATTCATCACTCATTTCGGGAACGTTTTGTCCTTCCTTTCCCATGAATTCATTTCGTATCAGCCATTCGCGGACAAACTCCTTGCTCAACTGCTTTTGCTTTTCGCCCTTTGATTGCCGTTCATTAAATCCATCTGCATAAAAATATCTCGATGAATCAGGCGTATGAATTTCATCCATCAAAACAATTTCATCATTGCGTTTGCCGAATTCATATTTGGTGTCAGCAAGAATAAGTCCTTGCTTTAATGCTAACTCTTTCCCTTTGGCAAATAATTTTAAAGCATAGTTTTTTATTTGCTTCCATTCGTTTTCTGTTGCTAAGTTTTGTTCCAGAATTTCCTTTTCAGAAATATCTTCATCATGTCCTTCACTTGCCTTGGTAGAAGGAGTGATAATGGGTTCAGGAAAAAAATCATTTTCTTTCAGGTGATCAGGCATCAATATGCCGCATAAAATTCTTTGTCCGCTGTAATAGGTCCTCCACGCATGTCCGCATAAATTTCCACGCACCACCACTTCAATTTTAAAAGGCTCACACTTATGTCCAAGCGAAGAATTGGCTGTAGGCGTTTCGATCAACCAGTTGGAACAAATATCTTTTGTGGCATTCAGCATGTAAGCTGCGAGTTGGTTCAACACCTGTCCTTTGTAAGGAATGGGTCTTGGAAGAATAACATCAAAAGCCGAAATGCGGTCCGATGCGATCATCACTAAAAGATCGTTGCCGATTGTATAAACATCTCTTACTTTTCCGCGGTAAAAATTCGTTTGATGAGGAAACTGAAACGCTGCCATACATCGAAAGTAAAAAAGAACTGTTCTTCCAATCGTGGCTGAGCATTTAAATTTCCAACAACTTATTCAAAATCGTTGGAATTAAATTTTCCGAAAAGAATTGTAATGCTTACTTTTCGCCTGAAATGCTGAGTAAAACGATTGCAAAACAAAAAGAATCATCAGCTTTATTGCAAAAACCAAATTACCATTTATGAGAAGAGGCTTTCGCTTTTCGGCTGTTTTTATAACAGCTTTGATTTGTTCACTTGCCACCTTCGCTCAATCGGCTACAATTACCGGAAAAGTAACCAACGCGGTTACTAAAGATGGATTGAGCGGTGTAACCGTTTTGGTTAAAGGCAGCAGTGAGGGAACTTTTACTGATCCTAACGGAGATTTTAAAATAACAGTGAAAAAATTTCCTGTAACCCTGGTATTTACTTCGGTTGGTTTTGAACAACAGGAAGCAACAGTGAACAGTGCCGGCGATATGGTGAATGTGAGCCTGAATACGGCATCTTCATTGGGACAGGAAGTGGTAATATCTGCTACTCGTACGCCGCAGCGTATTCTGGAATCGCCGGTTTCCATTGAAAGGATCGGAGCAGGCGCCATCCGCAATGCTGCAGTTCCCGATTATTACGATATGGTAAAAAATTTAAAAGGAGTGGACCTCACCACTTCCAGCATCACCTTCAAAACTGTAAGCACACGTGGTTTTAACGGCAGTGGTAATCTTCGTTTCAATCAATTGGTGGATGGAATGGACAACCAGGCGCCGGGCTTAAACTTTGCCGTTGGTGCTATTGTTGGTCCCACAGAATTGGATATTGATAATGTTGAATTATTGCAGGGAGCTTCTTCTGCATTGTATGGTTCCGGTGGTACTAATGGGACCATGTTGATCACCAGCAAAAGTCCTTTCAAATACCAGGGATTGAGCTTTCAGGTAAAGCAAGGTATTAACCGCATTGGTGATAGCTATTCTTCACCTGCGCCTTATTATGATTGGGCTATGCGCTGGGGCAAAAAAGTGAGTGAGAAATTTGCTTTCAAGATCTCCGGCCAGTTGATCAGTGCTTTGGATTGGGAAGCGCATGATACCAGGAACCTGCAACGCAATAATGTATTCAGTTCTTTAAAATCAGGCGACAGAACCACAGATCCAAACTATGATGGCGTGAACGTTTTTGGTGATGAAGCCAGTGCTACCATGGCTTATGTAGCACAGGCAGGAATTTTTGGTCCAGCCAATACTTCATTGCCTGCTGTTATTGCAGCGTTAACTGCAGCAAACGGGGGCACACCGCCAAGCCAGGCGCAGATCGTTGGTTTTTACTCCACTCAAAATCCGGCTGTATATGGTCCTCTGCCTTATTTTGCCCAGGGACTTGCAAATAATTATTATAGCGGACAAACGGTAAGCCGTACCGGTTACAATGAAAGAGACCTTGTAGATTATCATGCTTATGATGTACGCCTGAGCGGAAGTGTGAACTATAAAATTACTCCCGGTATAGAAGCTTCACTGACCGGTTACTGGGGAACAGGAACAACGGTTTATACCGGTGCTGACCGATATGCCATCAAGAACTTAAAGATGGGACAGTACAAGGCAGAAGTGAAAGGTGATAACTGGTTTGTAAGAGCTACTACTACCCAGGAAAATTCGGGTGATGCTTATACCGCAACAACAGCTGCCTTATTCATTAACCGTGCGTGGAGTTCAGATGCCAATTGGTTTGGAACTTACAGTGCCACTTATGCAGCCACCCGCGCAGCCGGTGCCTCCAGTGCACAGTCGCATGCGGCAGCAAGAGCTGCTGCCGATAAGGGAAGGCTTTTGCCAGGAACAACGGGTTTTCAAAATGCATTTGATCAGGCAGTAAAAACTTCTATTAACCAGGGCGGTGCCAAGTTTGAAGACCGTACCGACCTTTATCATTTTGAAGGTCAATACAATTTCAGCAATATCAAAGTAGTTGACTGGTTGGTAGGAGCCAGCTATCGCATTTACCACCTTAATTCTCACGGAACCATTTTCGTGGATACTACCGGTCCTATCAACATCAGCGAAGTGGGTGTATATACCCAGTTGCAGAAAAGCTTTTTGAACGATGTGTTGAAAATAACAGGATCGCTGCGTTATGATAAGAACGAAAACTTCGAAGGCAGATTTACACCAAGAGCAACTGCTTTAGTGAAAGTTGCGCCTAATAACAACATTCGGTTGTCTTATCAAACGGCTTATCGTTTTCCTTCAACGCAGGATCAATACATTAATTTGTTAACCGGTGGTGCTAACCGTTTGATTGGTGGATTGCCTCAGTTCAATACTTATTTCCAGTTTAATACCAATCCGGCATATACAGCGGAAAGTATAGTGGCATACCGAAATTCTATAGCAGTGAATGCTCCGAATCCAACCTTATTGAAGCAGGCACAATTTCAGGTAATCAAACCCGAAAGGGCCGTATCGTACGAATTAGGTTATCGCGGATTGCTCACCCAAAAATTACTGGTAGATGGTTATGTTTATTACAGCCAGTACAAAGATTTTATTGGAAGAACAGCGGTGGGCAGAGGCGTAAGCGGTAATCCAGGCAATGCACCGGTTGATCTGGCAAGCCCCTTCACTACAAACAACTATTCGTTTGTTGTAAATACTACAAGTGATGTTAAGGCCATTGGATGGGGACTAAGCCTTAATTATGCTTTTCCAAAAGGATTTGAATTCAGTGCCAACGTTTCTTCAGACCAATTGAATGATGTGCCTTCTGATGTGGTTACTTTTTTCAATACACCGAAATACAGGTACAACATTGGTTTAAGAAACAGTGACCTGCGCAAAGGTGTTGGATTTGATTTGCAATGGAGATGGCAGGATAAAGTGTATTGGGAAGGGACTTTCGGTACAGGAGAAATTCCTTCCTTCGGTACGTTGGATGCACAACTCAGTTATAAGCTTCCTGCTATCAAAAGCATGATCAAGATCGGTGGTTCTAACTTTCTGAACCATTATTACAGAAGCGCTTTTGGTAATCCGGATGTCGGCGCTATTTACTATGTAAGCTTTGGTTATAACGTTTTGCAATAAAGAAGACAATGCACGAAAAAGCCACTTTGCAGGAAGTGGCTTTTTTATTTGCTGCTTGAAAAAGATGTAAGAAAGTTTATGAAATAGGAACACCGCTGTTATAGTTTGAGGGCAACCTTCAACAGCAAGAAAGAATAATGACCTTATCCTTTTACAAACAATGCTTTTAATTCTGCCGCTTCATCGGGATGCATTTTCCCACCAAGTACCAAACGCAGCTGCCGTCTTCTTAATGCACCTTCAAACAAATTTTTTTCATCTTCTGTTTCAGGAATCAGTTGAGGAACGCTAAACGGCCTTCTATTGGGATCAAGCGCTACAAAAGTGTAATAAGCTTCATTGCTTTTGTATTTATGCCTTTGCTGAAAATCTTCTCCCCAAACTTTTAAGTGCACTTCCATAGAGGTATTGAAAGCCCTGCTTACTTTGGCTTCAATATGCACAGTGTTTCCGATCTTGATGGGATTTTCAAATGAAATATTATCCACCGATGCGGTTACTACCGGCGCATTGCAATGCCTTTGTGCGGCAATGGCAGCGGCAATATCCATCCAGTACATCAGTCGTCCTCCCATTAAATTTCCAAACACATTGGTATCGTTGGGCAAAACAATTTCTGTCATCATGGTGAGGCTGTCCGATGGCTTTTTTACCTGCATAGATCAAATTTGCTCAAAGGTAATCGGGTAAGAGGAATTTTTAGGGAATGATGTGCGGGCGGGAAGTTGGCGTGTTTTGTTTACCTCCCTCTCCGTTCGGAGAAGAAAGCCATGCACAGCCATGCTTGTGCACGATTTATCATAGTTCTGAAACACTCTTTAATTCAACGGTCGTAACATTCGGCTCCTGATATTTGCGCTAAAGCGTTGGGGCACGTGTTATAATCTCTAATGAAACTTATACAGGAAACTCCAACTCCAAAGCAACACTTCCGTGATGCCCAACAGAATTAATCAATGAATTTTGAAGCGGTTTATTTGTTGATGTAATATGATAGACTTCGGTTTCCTGGTGTCGTGAAGCAACGATCATTTTTACACCTCCTGCATGCTGGTTAAATAATTCTTCCACCAGCTCCGGGCTATTATTGTTTTGAGAAAGGTGGGCCAGCAAAAGATGTGTCATGAAGGAGGGCCGGTGCCTTTTAAAAAGTTCCAGCGCCTGTTTGTTGGAAAGATGTCCTCTTTCGCCGCGGATGCGGTTCTTTAAATGATAAGGATAATTTCCTTTATCCAGCATGGCATCGTCATAATTGGCTTCCAAAAATGCGGCGTGACATTGTTGAAAATGTTTGATCACATTTTCGCAGGGCATGCCAATATCCGTAAATACGCCAATGGTGGTATCATTGTACGAAATGGTAAAGCTGTAAGGATCGGCAGCATCATGCAATTTGGGAAAAGGAGTAATCGTTAGGTCCCCAACCTTGATTGTTTCGTATGCTTTGAAATTACGTGCAACATCCGTTTCAAAATACAAGCGGCCAAACCGCAGGGTAGGAGTAGTGATGTAAACCGGTACCTGATATTTTTTGATCAGTGAAGCAAGTCCGCGAATATGATCGGTGTGCTCGTGCGAAATAAAAACAGCTTTGATCTTTTGAATGGAAAGATTCAGCCGCTTCATTCTTCTTTCCAATTCCCTGCACGAAATGCCGGCATCCACCAAGACAGCTTCCTTTGCATTACCAATGTAATAACAATTGCCGTTGCTCCCCGAATTCAATGAGGCAATAAATAAAGACATTGCAGCAAAGAACGAGAAGTTGAAGGAAATATTGGGAGATATTCCTACTTTTTCTCTCGAAAGGCTGGCCGGACGGGCTCGCGAAGCGGTTAGCGCCATCCCTGACTTTTTGTTAGTTTTTGTCAAGAAAAAAGTAAAGAAGGAAAGAAAGTATATCAAAGAAAAATGCCCCGGGAACGGGGCACTTTATTGAAACGAAAACCAACGAAACACACTCTTATTACAGATTTTTGCTACGCTGAACCTGTTTCACCTTTATGATGAATAGCAATGCAGCCACCAGTATAAAACCAAGAATCAAAAAAATAAAAACTAAACCTGTGTTCGAAAGGATCATGCTGATTTATTTTGAACTTGTCTGATTTCCGGATACAAATATGAAATGGCAAAAGCCCGGAAATCATTACAACGAACAGGTGGGCAGATGATTTTAGTCAGCTTTTTTTTGAAGAATAGACATAGTGCGGTTCCACTGTATTTGTATTATTTTCTTTCAGAATTCTTAAGCAATTCCTGCAGTGGATTTCTGCTGTTTTTCCCAATATGTCCTTTATTGCATCTGCACCAACTGGTAAGCTATATATTGTTTGTCGCCCTTCTTTGACGAGTAAGCAACAAAAGAAGAAGTTTCATCTATTGGTGAAATCACCGGGTAACTTGCATCGGAGTCCTCCGGAGTAATATAATCCCTGCCTTCGCTTTTGCCTTTTGCATTTCGAAACTGTATCCCGATGCGCTTACACATTTTTTTGTTTGCAAAACTCGTCTCGTCCCATACGATCAGCAAATTTCCATTGGCCAATGATGTCAACTGAGGATGTGAGCCTGATGAACTGATACTATCGTACATTTCAAAACTCCTGCCTTCATTCGTTGTTCTGGTATAATGGCATCCTTTGTTCTTTCCTCCGGTGAACCATGCAAAATGAACTCCATCTTTATTTCCGGTCATGGCAGGGCCCGTGTGCGGACAACCTTTGATCACCCAGTTATCATCATTGATTCTTTTGGGTTCAGAAAATGTTTTGCCACCATCAATGGAAACAATATGTACCATGTCGCGAATGCTGTCCTGGATAATTCCTCTGAACAATGCATGAATGGCACCTTTCTGGTCAACATACAAATTCGTTCTGCAACACTGACAGCAGGGTTGTGCAATGAGTCTTTCATTTTCAAATCCATTCTTCCCATTGGTGCTTGCGTAGTACAGCGCTGAACCTTCTCTTGATATCGTTTTCCTGTTATCAAGCCAAATAACAGCTATCTCTCCATTAGATAAAAGCGCTGCATCAAAATAGCGCTGATCATAACCGGCAGGATCGTTTACTAATTGTTTGGCATTGGTCCACGTTTTACCGCTATCAAATGATTGCGTGTAATAAACCAATCCCGAATATTTATTCTTAGGATTGGGATTGGCCGCTCCCCACAATGCGATGATCTCACCGGATGGTTTAAAAATAATCTTTGGAATATTTTCAGCATGTGGCTCGATGTTGCCGGTATTCGGTATCACAACAGGATCAGAAAACTTTTTGGCATCAGTACTTATGGCATAACATAATGCAGTGGTACTATCGTTGATCATTCGTACCCAGCTTAAAACAGTGTTTCCTTTATTGTCTTTGGTAAGGTAAGGACATTCGCCAGGCTGGTTGTCTATCTGAATAGACTTAGAAGCAGCGATCAAAGCTTTGGGCTTGCTGTTAGTACAAGAAACAAAACAAATCGAAAACAGGATTATTATTAGTATGTGTTTCATTGGAATTCGTTTAATTCTTTTTAAGAATGTTCGCTAAATCACAGGATATACCCAGATTGAAATTTCTTGGTTCGGCTAATTGATAGCTGTAAGAAGAACTACTTTTTGTTGAGATGTAGGAATAATAATTGTTGGTAACGTTCAATACATTCACCCAAACTTCAACGCCTTTGTATTGATAACCTGCACGAAGGTTCAACACATCATAGCCCTGGTATTTTACCGTGTTCTTCGGGTCCATGTAATAGCTTCCTACTTTCTGCCATTCGGCGCCGATGCGCAAACCTTTTGCAAAAGAAGGCTTGTACCAAACTTCTGCATTGTGCGTCCAGTGCGGAGCATTGTTCATTTCATTGCCATTGTAATTATTTCCTTTTTCAACAAAATCAACAAAGCGGTGAATGCTGTAAGCGCCGCTGAAACGAAAGGTTACATCTTTAACGGGTGCTGCAGTCACACCCATTTCAATTCCTTTATGAGATGTTCTTCCTGTATTTCTGTTTTCGGTAGAGCCATCATCTAATTTTACAGAGATGATTTCATTCGTTCCATTCAATCGGTAAGCACTGGCATCAACACTCAATTTATTTTTTACAATTTCCATCCATCCGCCTATTTCATAATTATAAAAAACAGAAGGTTTGATATCGGGAACTTTTACACCTGTGTACATTTCTGTAACCTGCGGCGGAACAAACCCTTCGCTGTAATTGGCATAGAAACCGGTCTTGTTAGAAAAATTATACGTAAAGCCCAACTTCGGACTGAACTTGCTGAAATGATTGACCGTATCGGGCGAACCGCTGTAAGCAGAAGGCTGCAAATGATTGTTGAAAGTGTAATTGAAAAGATCGTAACGAAGCGAACTAACCACACGCAGGTTTTTTACCGGACTGAATTCAAAGTTCAAAAAGGCTGCATAGTTGTTGATCTTGGTGGCGTAATTTGTTAATGTGCTGTCGGTATTTTGATAGCCCGCATATTTATTGGTGATCGTGTCTTTTTTAATGAGGATGTATTGTGCATTGTAGGAAGAAGGACTGAGGTCAACACTTACACCACCAATGAGGTTTGCTTTTTTCCAGGAAAGGTTTTGTTTGTGCTGCCCAATGAAAGCATAGCTGTTAAAACTGCTTGCATTGATCTCGCCATGTGCCAGATCTTTCTGACCTGTCCATCTGCCGTTTACTTTTTTATAATCATCTTTTATCCGGTAAGCGGGATTTTGTCCTATTGTGTTCTCACGATAAATTATAGAGGCCGTGGTTTTGCTGTTATCGTTCCAGATATGCGTCAATGTGGAATGATAACGAAACGCATCTACTGAACGGTAAGTAAAAGTTTGGGGATTGATAAATTTTCTGGTAGCAAACATAGCACTGTCCACGCCACCAGGCATATCGCTGTAATAATTCAAAAAGGTAGCGCTGCTGGATAAAGTTGTTTTGCTGCTGAAGCGATAATCAATTCTTGCAGTCAGTATGGCTTTATGAAAATCGGAATAAGGCATGAAGCCGTTTTTCTTATTGGCATAATAACCGCTTAAAGCAAAACCCCATTTATTTTTTGAAAAACCGGATTGCAGATCGGCTCTTTTATAACCGATGTTGTTTCCCTGCGCAGAAAG
>JAICTW010000446.1 GCA_025936195.1 Flavisolibacter sp. | reverse complement strand
TTTCCCGGCAGTCCTTCGCAAATCAGCAAGCATGCCGATGCATTGCTTTATCTCTCATTGATCTCCGGACGCAATGCCGACATGCTCATTGGACAACATGTAGTGTCTGCCCCTTTTGTAAAAAAGAGCGGACTGGAAATTATATCTACAGGTTATATGGTGATAGACGGCGGCGCTGCCACAACCGTTTCGTACATCAGCAATGCCACGCCCATTCCTTGGGATAAACCGGATATTGCCTTGTGTACAGCTATGGCGGGAGAAATGCTGGGCATGAAACTGATCTATATGGATTCGGGCAGTGGTGCTAAAAAAGCCATCACAGAAGAAATGATTGCCACCGTGTCCAAAAATGTGGAAGTGCCTGTGATTGTTGGCGGTGGTATCCGCGATGCGGAAAAGGCTTATTTAAATTGTAAGGCCGGCGCTGATGTTATTGTGGTGGGAAATGCCATTGAAAAAAATGCTTCATTAATTGCTGAAATCGCCGCGGCCGTTCATCAGGCGCATTTGGTTTCCTAGATTGCTTCATAACTTTTTTGTCCTTCGTTTGCTAAAACCGCTTCGGATCAATACGCACCGGGGTATCTTCTCCGCTAATTACAGAACTGCAGGCAACTGCTAGGGCCTTTATTACATTGGTCATGTTAGTGATATCAATCCTTCGCACCTCATCGCAAGGGCGATGATAACAGGGATCGTCATCATCGCTGCACATAATGGTGTGGGCAGGAATTCCTAATTGAGCAAAGGAATAATTATCAGAGCGCATAAACAACTGCTTTCTGAAATCGGGCTCGCTTACAATCTTAAACTTTTGGGGTTTCAAATTCTTCTTAAAAATTTCGAAAAGATTAGAGTAGCGGCTGCCCGTCATAAAAAAAGCATTCTTTCCTGTTGCATTGGTTCTGCCGATCATTTCAATATTCACCCCTGCAATTATCTTATCCGCGTGAATCGTTTTTGCAAACAGTTGGGAACCAATAAGGCCCAATTCCTCCGCTGCAAAGGCACAAAAGATCAACGTTCGTGCATTGTCTTTTCTTTGTGCATAGTATCGTGCAAGCATAAGCAAAGCGGTTGTTCCCGATGCATCATCATTAGCTCCATTACAAATGCTGTCTCTTCCCCAACTCTGCACGCCAATGTGATCATAATGCGCAGAAAAAATAATCGCTTCTTGCGGTAATGATTTACCAGGCAGAACGCCAATGACATTAAACAGCACTTTAGGTGAAAGAAACCGTCCAGAAGAGTCCTTTTGCATTTGGTTTTCGGAGAGTGTACCAAGAGAAAACGGTTGCAAATAAGAGTGAGCTCCGCCGAAGAACTGCAATGAATCCTCGGTAAATTCTTCTTCTATGAAATAAGCAGCCTTTTGCAAGTCTTTGGTTTCATTACCTCTGCCTCTTAAACTGTCAGAAGCCAAAAAACCAAGCATCCTTTGCACTTCTTTTTGTGTCAGGTTATTTTCAGTCTGTCCATAAAACTGCTGAACAAAAAGCAAAAGCAAACAAAGCAAACAAGATCTCTTCATTAATTCAGGCTTTCCTGTTTTACTCTTGTTGGTGTGTCTTTTCCGTTAATAATCGTTTTTGAACTGATGGCAACGGCTCTTATAATTTCAGCCATGTTATCCATATCCAAAGTAGAGATTTCGTCCGTCACTTTATGATAGTTGGGCTCGCCATCCATTTTTGCAGTGGAAATGGTATGCGCCGGTACGCCAAGTCTTGCCAGCGTGGCATTGTCGGAACGGTAAAATAAATTCTGCGAAGGATAAGGATCAGGATAAAATGTAAATGCAGAACCGTTTAAATTGCTTTGAAGAATTTCTCCCATATTGGTCTTTTCGTAACCGGTAATGTAGGCAGCGTTCTTTCCCCATTTGCTTTCTGTACCAATCATTTCAATATTGAACATAGCAACTACCTGCAAAGGATCGAATTGTCTTGAAAAATATTGAGAGCCATAACCACCCACTTCCTCGGCAGTGAAAGCAGCAAACACCAGCGTTCTTTCATTGTTGTTTAATTTTTTGAAATAGTTCGCCAGCATGATCACTGCCGTTGTTCCTGCCGCATCATCGTTGGCGCCGTTGTAAATACTGTCGCCATTCACCGGTTGTCGTGCAATGCCCAAATGATCGTAGTGACCGGAGAAGATCACGTATTCATTCTTTTTGGTTTTGCCCGGAAGAATGCCAACAACATTTGCATATTTCGTTTCATCAAATTTGTGCTCCGCTTTTATGGTGCATGTTTCTGGCTGTTCACTGCTTAAAATAAAAACAGTGTTAGTGTTGGATTTAAACATTTGTCTTTTAAAGTTTATCAGCCTTGGGAAATTTTGTGCAAAGGCAGGATCAACAAAAGCAATGGTGTTTTTATCGGAATGAACAATTGCCTGTGCTCTTTGAAAGAAATTGTCACCTGCTGAAATTTTTTCAATTGCATAGCCCGATTTTTCATTCACTTTTAAATCCGGCTCACTTGTAATAACGATCACATTCTTTGTATCGGCATCTGCGCCATTCACTTCATATTTTAAAGATGTCAGCATGGGATGAAGCATTACAAAAGGTTGCAGAAAGTTATTTCCTTGGAAAGGTTGCAGACCCGCTTTTTTAAATTCATTGGCAATAAAATCAGCGGCCCTTTCAATATCAGGAGTGCCGGCCTTCCTTCCACGCATGTCGTCTGATGCAAGTACCGATTCAATGCGTTGAACTTCCTTTGCAAGGATCTCATCCTGTTTTTGTGCGCAGGCAACGACGTTCACTGTAACAAACAGTAATAAAAAAAATTTCTTCATGATTGATGTGGTATTCTCTTGTGTGAAAATGATTCTGAAAAACGGGATTGATTCTGAAAATTTTTGTTCTTATTGGAATGCTATTTTCAATTTTTATGGGACAATCTGTATTACTACTATGATGCATCTGTTGTAGCCTGTGGCGCGGCAGGCGCCATCACTCACTTGTACGTTCGGTAATTCTCATCATCGCTTGCGAAGCTCACTACTATTTTCAATCATTCATCTAATTGATAGTTTCTAAAAATACCGCTCCTATGGAGCTTAAGGCAGTCAATTCAATCCTTTCTTATTCTACGTAGCTATCATCTTTTCCAAACTCCAAATGTCAAAGACTCATCATCTCCTTAAACTTCACCGTTTGCCTACGGCTCACTTCTATCTTTTCTCCGCCTTTGAGTTCCAGCAATAAGCCTCCATTGAAATAAGGCTCTATCTTGTCTATCATTCGAAGGTTGACAATATGCTTGCGATTAGCACGAAAGAAAACTTTATCATCCAGTCTTTCTTCCAAAGCATTCAGCGATTTTAAAATAAGCGGTTTGTTACTGCTAAAGAAAACTTTTGCATAGTTGCCAACGCTTTCAAACAAACGAACATCAGAAAGCTTTACAAACCAGCAACGTTCGCCATCCTTTACAAATACCTGGTCGTTTTCTCCCAAAACAGTAGAAGGCTCCGAATGGTAA
>JAICTW010000728.1 GCA_025936195.1 Flavisolibacter sp. | reverse complement strand
ATGGAAATAGGCATTTGCACCTTTGCTGATGTAGGCACTCATCCCGTTACAAAACAGGCCATCAATCCACATCAGCGGCTTTTGAATCTTATAGAAGAAATAGAACTTGCCGATCAATTAGGGCTTGATGTTTTTGCCATTGGCGAGCATCACCGCCCCGATTATGCAGTATCCGCACCGGCAGTAGTTATGGCTGCAGCAGCCGTGAAAACAAAAAATATAAAACTGTCCAGCGGTGTTACGGTGCTCAGTTCTGACGATCCGGTGAGAGTGTTTCAACAGTTTTCAACAGTTGATCTTTTATCAGGTGGACGTGCCGAGATCATGGCTGGCCGCGGTTCCTTTATTGAATCCTTTCCTCTCTTTGGTTACAATCTTAACGATTATGATGAATTGTTTTCGGAAAAATTGCAGATGCTGATCAAACTCAATGAAAGCGAAAAAGTATTCTGGAAAGGTAAACATACACAAAGCATCAATGGCGCCGGTGTGTACCCGCGACCATATCAAAATCAATTGCCTGTTTGGATAGCGGTTGGCGGTACTCCTGAATCAGTAATAAGAGCAGCAGAATATGGATTGCCCATGATGCTGGCCATTATTGGTGGCATGCCTGCCCGTTTTTTACCTTATGCCAAATTGTATCGTGATGTATATGCAAAAGCAGAACATCCGCAAAACAATATGCAGCTGGGTATCAACTCACATACTTATATCGCCGAAACCTCACAACAGGCAAGAGATGAATTTTATCCGCCTTATTCCGAAGTAATGAACCGCATTGGAAGAGAACGTGGCTGGAGTGGAATGAGCCGTGCCGATTTTGATGCAGCCACTGAACCACATGAACATTTACTTGTAGGCAGTCCGCAACAGGTAATTGATAAAATTTTATATGAGCATAGCATTTTCGGGCACACCCGCTTTCTGGCACAAATGAGTATTGGCGCTATGCCGCACCAGCAGGTACTGAAGTCTATAGAATTGCTGGGCACTGTAGTGGCTCCTGCTGTAAAAAAATATACAAGTGGGAAAAAAAATCTTTCTCAATAAGTGATCTTTTATTCAAATCAAAAGTGTTTATCGTCAGCATGGATAGATTTCTTCCTTTTAGAAAGTCTTTGATGGGTGTTGAATAGATTGAAAGTGTTTATTGTTTAAAGCAGTTCTTTAAAATAAATTTGTACTTAACTGGATTGTTACTATCATCTTTGGTTGTGTACTCACTTGCTACTGCAACAATTCTATTGAGCATTATGGAAGTGTCATCTTAAGAATTCAACAGTCGTTATTCGAAGTTTCAGCGCCGCAAAGAGCACAAAGAAGACGCAAAGATCGCAGGAGGAAAATTCTCAGCGTCCTTTGCGCAACTCTCTGCGTTCTCTGCGTGGCTAAAACTCCCGTTATAAAAGAATGATTGGAAACAGTAGTGAATATCGCAAGTGATGATAAGAATTACTGGACGTTGAACGGAGCGCCGCAACTTCAGCGAAATAGTAGTAAATCAGATGGGTTCATTATAAAACATCATCTTTTATCATCACTCTTCTTTTGAACACATTGCTTCTTTAAGGAATAGAATTCCGGATGGACTTCACATTACCTACAGCATTCAGTTCAGCAAAGAATAAATTATCCCTTGTTCACCTATTTTGTACTCATATTAATTTCTGCTGTACTCATCTATATTACGATATCCTGTTCACAATAACATTTGGCTTCTCCTTTGTTTATTTAACTTTCCTGTTTCCGGCAAGGCATTAAACGAATTACAATGGAAGGTATAAGCAAGCAAAAGAGTACTGATCAATTATCAGATGTTCCTGTATCCATATTGGATTTAGCAACCATCGTGGAAGGAGCAACGGCTGCTGATGCAGTGAAACGAAGCCTTCAACTGGCGCAGATTGCCGAGCGTTTGGGATTTACGCGTTACTGGTTTGCCGAACATCACAATATGGAAAGTGTGGCTTCAT
>JAICTW010000017.1 GCA_025936195.1 Flavisolibacter sp. | reverse complement strand
CGTTGTACAGGCAAGACTTGATAACCGCGATTTGGGAAGTGCTATAAAAGAAATTCAGCAAAAGGTTTCAAAAAAAATTTCGTTGCCACAAGGTTACAGCATTGAATATGGCGGCGCTTATGCAGAGCAACAACAATCGTTTCATGAGCTGCTCATTATTCTTATAACTGCAAGCTTGCTCGTGTTTGGTGTAATACTTTTTATGTTTAAAGATTATCGCATCGCACTTATAATTTTATTGATTGCAGTGCTGGGTATTGCCGGAAGTTTTTTGGCTTTATATTTTACCGGCACACCGTTGAATGTAGGCAGTTATACAGGTTTAATAATGATTGTAGGCATCATCGGTGAAAATGCAATCTTCACTTTTTTACAATTCAGGGAATCCCTGCATGAAAGTCAAAACGTGGACGACTCCATTGTTTATGCTATTTCCACAAGGCTTCGTCCCAAACTGATGACGGCACTGGGCGCCATCATTGCTTTGATGCCATTGGCATTAGGTATTGGCACCGGTGCAGAATTGCATCAACCATTAGCTATTGCTGTTATTGGTGGTTTTGTGGCTGCGCTTCCCTTGCTGTTGATTGTATTGCCATCGGTGTTGCGATTGATAAATAGGCATAAGAAGATTACTATGTGACTTACTTTATTCTTTGTTTCAATTATAATTAAGGAGAGTGCAGAATAAATTTTCCTTTTGTAAAAATTATTAACGGTATTGATGTTTGAGTGTTCTTCTATTTGGAGCTGTAATGCACATGGCTCATAAAACTATTTACCAAAAACATCAATTGCTCATTTTATAAATAAAAAAGAGTCTCTTTCGAAACTCTTCCAACAAATCTTTTAATCCATCGAATCATAATTCAGACGAGTTCAATATCAAAATTCACCAGCTCTCTAAATTGCGCCAAGCGCTTGTCAATATCTTTTTTGGTAATTTCCCTCAGCCTGTCGGTTCCAAATTTTTCTACACAATAACTTGCCATAGCAGAACCAACAATAATAGCAGTCTTCATGTTTTCAAAAGAAATATCTTTTGTCTTTGCCAGATGGCCAATGAAACCACCGGCAAATGTATCGCCTGCTCCTGTTGGATCAAATACATCTTCCAATGGCAAAGCGGGTGCATAAAAAATCTGGTCGCCGTGAAAGAGCAAAGCGCCGTGTTCACCTTTTTTGATGATTAGGTATTTTGGTCCCATGGTCATAATTTTCTTTGCGGCCTTCACTAAGGAATGTTCATGACTTAATTCCCTGGCCTCACTGTCATTCACCATCAATACGTCCACCATGGTCAGCACTTCTTTTAAATCATCCAGGGCTACTTCCATCCAAAAGTTCATGGTATCGAGCACAATTAATTTAGGGCGTTCTCTTAATTGCTCAATAACATTTTTCTGAATCTTCGGCATCAAATTACCCAGCATCAAAAACTCTGCACCCTGATAAGATTCAGGGATCACAGGATTGAAATCTGCCAACACATTCAGATCAGTAACCAATGTATCACGGGTGTTCATATCCAAATGATATTTCCCCGCCCAGAAAAATGATTTCTTATCCTTTATGATCTCAACACCTTCGGTTTGCACTCCTTTGGATTGAAGGTCCTGCAAAACTTCTTTGGGGAAATCATAACCAACAATAGATACCTGCTGCACCGGTTGAATAAAATTACTGGCGCAGTAAGCAACATAGGTTGCCGAGCCGCCAATGATCTTATCTGTTTTTCCAAAGGGAGTTTCAATTGCATCGAAGGCCATGGTGCCCACAACGATCAAAGACATAATTATAAGTTAGAGGTTAGAGGTACGAAGCACGAAGGGAGCAGTGGTAAGACTTTTCCCGTAAATCGCACTTATTTACGGCGTGCAAACATAGGAGGAATTTTTTGAAGCAGCTTGTTTTTCTTTGAATGCTGCCTTAACAGTTTAAAAAACCCTTTCGGCTATTTCTTCATTTACAAACAAGCCGTACCTTTTCCGCGAAACTAAAACCTGCGATATGAAAAAAATTTTTCGCTATTTACTGATCATTGTTGGCATACTGATTATCCTCATCGGCGGCTTTGCTGCTTTTGTTGCCATAAAAGGCATTCCAAAGTATACTGCAGAAAATTTCAAACTGAAAGTAACAAGCACTCCTGATCACATTGAAAGAGGAAGACAGCTTTCCGCCATGCTGTGCAACGATTGCCACATGAATCAAAACACCGGAAAGTTAACCGGAAGAAAAATGGATGAAGTGAGCCAGTTTGGTGCTGTGTATTCCAGAAACATCACTAATGATCCGGAACACGGAATTGGAAAAATGACCGATGGACAACTTTACTATTTATTAAGAACAGGCATTCGCCCCGACGGAAGGTTTTTACCGGTAATGGCCAAGCTCCAAAAAATGTCGGATGAAGATCTGCAATCCATTATTGCCTTCCTGCGTTCCGATAACCAATGGGTGCAGGCAGATCCAACGCCCAACACCGAGTCGAAGTATTCGTTCCTGACGAAGTTCTTAACCACAATGAAAATCATTAAGCCCATGCCGTTTTACAAATCAATTGCGGAACCCGATACTACTAATCAGGTAAAGTGGGGTGAATATGTTTGCCTGTACAGAGTAGAATGTTATACCTGCCATTCCAAAGATTTTACTTCAGATGATTTTATCAACCCTGAAAAATCAAAAGGATTTTTTGGTGGTGGCAACACGTTTACCATGCCTGATGGAAGCAAGATCGCTTCGGTCAACCTCACTATGGACGAAGAAACCGGTATTGGAAGATGGACCGAGGAAGAGTTTGTAAAAGCGATAAAAACAGGGATTGTTCCAAATGGCCAGCCCGCCGTTCGACAGCCAATGAAGCCATTTGTTTATTTAAGCGATGGAGAGGCAAAAGCGATTTATGCATATTTGAAAACAATACCGAAGATTAAAAACCAGGTAGAAAGAAAATTTAATTGAAAAGAAACACAATAAAAGCCCCGCAACAAGCGGGGTTTTTATTGTGCATAAAGCTTTGCCTTTATCTTTGAAGCTATACGATTGCAGCATGATCCATTTCCATTCATTGAGAGTTAAGAAAGTTGAGAAAGAAACCGAAGACTGTGTTTCCATTGAGTTTGATGTGCCCGAAGAACTGAAAGAAGCTTTTCAATTCAAACAGGGACAAAATCTTACAATCAAAAAAGTTTTGAATGGTGAAGAGTTGCGGAGAAACTATTCCATTTGCACCAGTCCATTTGATAATAAATTAAAAGTAGCGGTCAAAAAAGCCGAAGCCGGTTTGTTCTCAACATTTGCCAATACCGAATTAAAAGCCGGCGATGTTTTGGAAGTGCTTCCGCCAACCGGAAAGTTTTACACCGAACTGAATCCATCGCAAAAGAAAAATTATGTTGCCATTGCGGCAGGCAGTGGTATTACTCCTATTCTTTCCATTATTAAAACAACCTTACTTACCGAGCCAAAAAGCACGTTCACTCTCGTGTATGGCAATCGCACAAAAAATTCCATCATCTTCAAAGAAGAACTCGAAGCATTGAAGGATAAATTCATTGACCGCTTCCGCATCTATCATATCTTAAGCAGGGAAAAAACCGATGCCGAAATTAATTACGGAAGAATTGATGTAGACAAATTGCAATTGCTTTTTGATAGGCTAATCAATTTAAAAACTTCCGATGATTTTTTTATTTGTGGCCCTGAAGAAATGATCTTTTGCATTAAAGGATATTTAGAAACAAGAAGCTTTGCAAGTGACAAAATTCATTTTGAGTTGTTTACTGTTCCGGGAGAAGAAAAGTCAAAGGCTAAAAGCAAAAAAGTAATAGAGGAAGTAAAAGGACCAACAGCAAAAGTGAGTGTGAAGTTAGATGGAATTGTTTTTGATTTTGAACTGGAATATGAAGGCGAAAGCGTTTTAGATGCTGCACTGAAACAAGGCGCTGATCTTCCTTATGCCTGCAAAGGCGGCGTGTGCACCACGTGCAAGGCAAAATTGACGGAAGGTAAAGTGAGCATGGACGTCAATTGGGGACTGGAGCCTGAAGAAGTAGAGAAGGGTTTTATTCTCACCTGTCAAAGCCATCCAACAACAGAGAAAATTTTTGTGGATTTTGATGCGAGATAACAGGACTATCATTTGCAGAATTAAGGATTATAAGAGAAGATGTTCTATTGTTGAAATTGTTTTGCCTTCGATTTTAGCTTTCCCATAAATGTCTAAAATCTATAAAATCACAGTTCAGATGTAAATTTGTAAACAACGATTGCACTATGGAACAAGAAAAAATATTCCAGAATAAAGTTGATAACGAGGTCCGCATCGAACCTAAGGACTGGATGCCTGAAAAATACCGTCAAACACTCATCAGGCAAATTTCGCAACATGCACATAGCGAAATTGTGGGAATGCTTCCCGAAGGAAATTGGATCAGTCGTGCACCTTCGCTCAAACGCAAACAAATTTTAATTGCCAAAGTGCAGGACGAGGCCGGACATGGCTTGTATTTATACAGCGCTGCAGAAACGCTTGGCATCAGTCGCAATGAAATGATTGAACAACTGCACAGCGGCAAAGCAAAATATTCTTCCATCTTTAATTATCCTACATTAACGTGGGCCGATATGGGCGCCATTGGCTGGCTGGTGGATGGAGCCGCCATTATGAATCAGGTTCCCTTGTGCCGTGCATCCTACGGACCTTACAGCCGTGCCATGATACGCATTTGTAAAGAAGAAAGCTTCCATCAGCGGCAAGGCTTTGAAGCTTTGTTGGTATTGAGCAAAGGAACGCAAGAACAAAAAGCGATGGTGCAAAATGCAATTGACCGTTGGTGGTGGCCAAGTATAATGATGTTTGGTCCGCACGACAGCGAATCCATGCACAGTGAGCAAAGCATGAAGTGGAAGATCAAACGTTTTGGCAATGATGAATTGCGCCAGCGTTTTGTAGATATGTGTGCCGAACAAGTGAAGTTGTTGGGCATGATACTTCCCGATGCTGATTTAAAATGGAACGAGGAGCGTAAGCATTACGATTTCGGAAAGATCAATTGGGAAGAGTTTTGGAATGTGGTAAGCGGCAATGGCCCTTGCAACAAACAACGTTTGGATACAAGAAGAAAAGCATGGGAAGAAGGCGCTTGGGTGAGAGAAGCTGCAAAAACACATGCCGAGAAAAGGGCATCAAGAGCTAAAGAACAAATAGCCGCTTAATTCAACATTTAATTGATTAAGATGATATTCTTTAAAAAATATTTGTACGGCGATTACGGTGATAAGGAAACACCAACCGGAAGCAGTGTTTCAACTGCGTCTCAAAACGAATGGCCTTTGTGGGAAATCTTCATTCGTAGCAAACAGGGTTTGGATCATAAACATGTTGGCTCACTTCATGCTGCCGATGCACAAATGGCTATTGAAAATGCAAGAGATGTTTACACAAGAAGACAGGAAGGCGTAAGCATTTGGGTGGTTGAAAGCAAATACATTCATGCATCCAATCCGGATGAAGCGGAAAGCTTTTATGAGCCGGCAAATGATAAAGTGTATCGCCATCCAACGTTTTATGATTTGCCTGATGAAGTGAAACACATGTAAAAATGAACAATGGAGAATGAACACAAATCTTTTCATTTATACTTTACATCTAGCCGATAATGCATTGATCCTTGCTCAGCGAAATGCTGAATGGACGGGACATGGGCCTGTGCTGGAGCAAGACATTGCGATAACAAACATTTCGCTTGACCTTCTTGGGCAGGCCAGGAATTTTTATCAATACGCTGCAACGATTTATAACAACTTCAATGATGAAGAAAAGAAACAAGTGGACAAATACATTCCACGTCTTTGGAAGGAATACAAAAGAGAATTGCAGGAAGATGACCTTGCTTTTTTAAGAGACGAACATCAATATCTCAATCTTCTTATCACTGAATTGCCAAAAGGAGATTGGGCGCAAACCGTTTTACGTCAATTCTTTTTTTCTGCCTTTCAGTTTTATTTCTATCCGCAATTACAAAATAATTCTGATGAACAATTAGCTGCCATTGCCGAAAAATCAATTAAAGAAGTTACGTATCATCTCCGATGGAGCAGCGAATGGGTTATTCGTTTAGGAAACGGAACAGAAGAAAGCAATCGCCGTATTAATGAAGCATTGAAAGATCAATGGATGTTTACAGGTGAAATGTTTGTCCCCGCTTCCTATGAACTGACAGATGTTGCTCTGTTAAAAGAGGAATGGATGAAAAAAGTGGAGGCCATCTTTGCAGAAGCGGCTATTGAAGTTCCGAAGCAAACCTGGATGCAAAGCGGCGGTAAAGAAGGAAGGCATACCGAACATCTCGGTTATCTTCTTTCCGAAATGCAATATCTTCAAAGAGCTTATCCTAATAGTGTTTGGTAGAAAAAAACTAAATTTAATCATGGAAAACTTTCAGAATCATATTGAAGTCAACTCCTCAATTATGTTAGGGAAACCTATCATAAAAGGAACACGTATCACAGTGGAATCAATAGTAGAGGAACTGGCATCAGGATACACAACTTTCCAGGTATTAAAGGCTCATCCCAACCTGACTGAAACAGATGTGCTGGCGGCCCTGCAATACGCTTCTGCCATTATGAAGAATGAAAAGATTTATACTACTGCATCATGACCTTTTTTACAGATGAAGGATTGGATTTTCCTTTGGTTGAAGTCTAAGGCAGAAATCATATACCATAATTTATGCTGCAGAAGAAATGTCCGGTGCCTCCGATGAAGCCATTCTCCAAAAAGCAGTAAAGGAAAATTGCATTTTAATTACCAAAGACAAAGATTTCGGCGAAATGGTAATCCGAAAAACCAACAGGCAATTGGTGTAATTTTAATCAGAATAGAAAAGCTGAACCTTCCCGAAAATTGCTTACTTGTTGCCAATCTTATTGCAAAGTATGAATCTGAACTTGCAAATAGCTTTACAGTAATTCAGGAAGATAAGATTAGAATTAGAAGACTATGAAAACGGAAAACATATTAAATTCTTTGGAAGAAAAAATATGGAACATCCTCAAAGAAGTGAAAGACCCCGAAGTACCTGTTCTTTCTGTAATTGATTTAGGCATTATTCGCTCCGTAAAAACTTCTGATGACAAAATTGATATTGTCATCACTCCTACTTACTCCGGTTGTCCTGCCATGGATGTCATTAACATGGACATCCGTTTAAAGCTGGTTGAAAAAGGTTTTCGAAACGTTTCCATTCAACAACAACTTTCTCCCGCATGGACAACAGATTGGATGAGCAATGAAGGGAAGCAAAAGCTAAAAGCCTTTGGCATTGCTCCACCCAATCCAAAACAACAATTCTGCAAAGCCGAAATGTTTCAACAGGAAGCGGTACAATGTCCGCGATGCGATTCCTACCACACTGAATTAATAAGTCAGTTTGGTTCTACAGCCTGCAAGTCCATGTACCGTTGTTTGGATTGCAAAGAAGCATTCGATCATTTTAAATGCCATTAAACCGATTGGCTTAGATTTGATTTCAGAAATCTTATTGCATGCCTTCTATACTTTTTGAGATCAGGGATTCCATTGCTTTCCTTACATTGAACCGTCCTGAAAAATACAATGCATTCAACAAAGAGATGGCCTTACAGATGCAGGAAAAACTGGGGGAATGCAAAAGCAAAGAAGTCCGTTGTGTGTACATTACAGGTGCAGGCAAAGCATTTTCTTCCGGACAGGATTTGGAAGAAGTGATTGATCCAAACGGTCCAAATGTTACAACTATTTTAAGTGCACATTATAATCCCATCATCCGGCAAATAAGAAAACTGGAGAAACCGGTTATTGCTGCTGTAAATGGTGTAGCAGCCGGCGCCGGCGCCAATATTGCTTTGTGTTGCGATGTGGTCCTTGCCTCGCAATCCGCATCCTTTTTACAGGCATTTTCAAAAATCGGATTGATCCCCGATAGTGGCGGTACCTACATTCTTCCCCGATTGATCGGTTGGCAAAAAGCATCGGCATTGATGATGCTGGGTGAAAAAATTTCTGCAGAGGAAGCAGAACGAATGGGAATGATCTACAAAGTTTTTCCCGATGATGCATTTCAAAAGGAAGCGATGAACATGGCAACTACTTTATCGCAAATGCCAACGAAAGGCTTAGCGCTTACCAAACAAATTCTAAACAATTCCATGATCAATAATTATGATGATCAATTACATGATGAAGAATTGTTTCAGGAAAAGGCAAGCAATACAGAGGATTTTAAAGAAGGCGTACAGGCCTTTTTGGAAAAGCGCAAACCTAACTTTAAAGGCCACTAAACTGTGATTGGGAGACGAATAATATAATTGAGTCATTTAAAAACACAACTTTCTATTTATGGAAAATCAAATTGGTCAACTTACGAGTCATAATGGTATTGAAAACCTTAGTTCTCAATTTTTAATCAGGCCTGATATTACCTATCTCAACTTCGGCTCTTTCGGCGCCTGTTCAAAACCTGTGTTTCAGCGCTATCAACAATTTCAATTGGAACTGGAACAGGAAGCTGTACAATTCATCACTGATACAGGTCTTCAATATTTAAGGGAATCAAGAACAGCATTGGGACAATATGTAAATGCCCATGAAGATGATCTCGTTTTTGTTGTGAATCCGTCTTATGCTGTAAACATCATTGCCAAATCTTTTCCACTGAATAAAGGTGATGAAGTTTTAGCCACCAATATTGAATACGGTGCCTGCGATAAAGCATGGAATTACTACTGTAAAAAAGCAGGAGCCATTTACAAACGTCATCCCATTCGTTTTCCAATAGAAAGCAAGGAAGATTTCATACAACAACTTTTTTCCGGAGTTACTGATCGCACCAAACTGATTTTTATTTCTCACATCACCAGCACTACGGCACTGCGCTTTCCGGTAGAAGAAATTTGCACTCTTGCCAAACAAAAAGGCATACCTGTTTTTGTGGATGGTGCGCATGCGCCGGGACAAGCACCTGTTGACCTGCAAAAAATGGATGTTGATTTTTACACCGGCGCTTGCCATAAATGGATGATGGCGCCGAAAGGTTGTTCTTTTTTGTATGTGCGCAAAGAATTACAATCCATGATTGATCCCTTGGTAGTTAGCTGGGGCTACGATACGCCCTTCCCTTCCAATTCTCAATTTCTGGATTACCATCAAATGCAGGGTACAAGAGATTTTTCTGCTTTTCTTACTGTGCCTCGCGCCATTCAATTCATGGTGGAAAACAACTGGGAAGAAGTTTCAGCATACTATCGCAAAATGACACAGGACAATGCAGAAGAGCTTTGCCAATTACTGAAAGCAAAACCCATTGCTCCGGTAAACGATGATTTTACTTTGCAGATGTACAGTGCCGAGATCAAAACTTCGAAGCCCGAAGAATTACATCAGCATTTCTTTGATAAATATTCCATTGAAGTTCCGGTAATGCGTCAGGACAATAAAGTTTATTTGCGCTATTCATTAAACGCATTCAATACGCAGGAAGATTTGGATAAGCTATTTGATAGCATTCAAAAAATTAAAGCAAAAACCAACTTAATAGAAGACTAATAAATATGTCAACAGCACAGGAAGTCGTTGCACACATGATGGACCACGATGCCTTCAGCCAATGGATGGGAATAGAAGTAATAGAAATCAGAGAAGGCTACAGTAAAATCAAAATGAGCATCCGCAAGGAAATGGTCAATGGCTTTGGGATTGTGCACGGGGGAATACCTTTTTCTCTGGCCGACAGCGCTTTTGCCTTTGCCTGCAACAACCGCAATAATTTATCGGTTGCTTTAGATGTAACAATCAGTTTTATGAAAGCAGTGAACATTGGTGATGAATTAACTGCTGAAGCTAAAGAAGTTCACAATGGAAGAAGCACCGGCGTTTACTTAATTACCATTACCAATCAAAAAAACGAGCA
Organism: Flavisolibacter sp.; assembly: GCA_025936195.1. The sequence continues at coordinate 2,079 of JAICTW010000017.1, read as the reverse complement.
GGTAGCTTTATTCAAAGGCACTTGTTTTAGAACCGGAAAAATTCTTGTTGGCGAAGAAAAAGAGTAAGTACACCTGTTTCATTACTCTTATTGTTTTGGTATATTTAAGCAAGCGAATCCTATCTGTTTAATCCTTCTTTAAGCCGTATCATGATGGTAAATTAATTTGCGTATGCGAGCCACATTATTTATTGCAGCCATCCTGATAACAGCAATTTGTTGTGCACAGTCGCCCGGCGATTCGGCAATAATAGAAAAAGTAAAAGCCGGCTTTGCTCTTGCCAACACCAATCCTGATTCTGCATTTGCTATCGGTAACGAAGGCATACAACAATCACTTCATTCAGGAGACAAACGGCTCAAAGCTTTTTCCTATAAAACAAGAGGCTGGGCCTGGCTTCGCCGCGGTAATTATGATTCCTGCTTTAAAGATTTGCTTACCAGTACAAATCTTTTTCGTCAGTTGAATGATTCGGTTGAAACCACGTATATGTATGTTAACCTCGCTGACGTTTATTCTTTAAACAGCCAGTTTGCGGAAAGTGCATTGTATTTGATGAAGGCCGATTCGCTTGCGAAAGAGAAAAATGATTTTCGCGTAGAGGCCGGAATTAAAAAACAGATGGGCATACTGTACAGGGAGCAGGGTGATTATAAAAAAGCAATTCTCTATTTTGAGGAAAGCATGAATTTATACCGGAACATAAAAGACACAATGCATTACCTGGATGTGGTTACAAGTCTCAGCATTAACTATAACAGCATGTCATTGCCAGACAGTAGCCTGAAATTGCTTAAGCAAAGTGCATCACTAACGAAGGCTTACAACAACTCCACTTATCAAAAAGCAATGTTCAACGAAAGATTTGGTGATACTTATTTCGCTTTAGGCTCCTATGAAAAAGCATTGGAATCTTATAAACAGGCTTATGATCTTTTTGATTCGGATAATAGTTATGCCGACAAGGCGTATGAAGCCATGAACGTTGGCAAAATGTTTATTCAAACCAAAGATTACAGGGATGCAGAAAAATATTTATTGCTGGCATATAATATCAACGACAGTTTGCACCTTGTAAATTATTCAGGCGATGCCGCCGGTCAGTTATCTGAACTTTATAAAACCACACACAACTGGCAGAAAGCCTATCGTTGGCTGGAAATAAAAGATAATCTCCTTGACAGTTTGAATCTGACAGAACAAAATGAAAAAACCGCGGAGCTGGAAACCAAATATGAAACGGAGAAAAAAGATAAAGAGATCAGCTTATTGAAAAAAGATCAGCAATTAAATTATCTGACACTGCAAAAACAAAAGGCGTTCCGTTACGGCGCCATTATGTTTGTTGCATTACTTGTGCTGATTGGATTTTTATTCATCAACAGGTATCGTATTGTTCAACGTTCCAAGAGGCTTGTTGAAATTGAAAAGCTCAGGAACAATATTGCAAGGGACCTGCATGATGACATGGGCTCTGCCTTGTCCAGCATTAATATTTTAAGCAAGGTGGTGCTTGAAAATCCAGCAGAAAAAGAAAATATTCATTTGCACCTGAAAAAAATACAGGACAATTCGGGATACATGCTCGAAAGCATGAGTGATATTGTTTGGACGATCAATCCAGTAAACGATTCCTTTGAAAAAATTATTTTTAAAATGAGGGAATTCGCTGCCGACATACTCGAGCCCATGAACATTCAATATGAATTCATCCAATTCGAAGATATTTCCAATGTGCATCTCGATCTGAACCAAAGAAAAAATCTTTACCTCATTTTTAAGGAAGCTATTAATAATGCTGCTAAATACAGCAACTGTACCAAAGTTGTCATTACTATTTTTTATCAAAATGGAAACTTGGTATTAGAAGTAAAAGATAATGGCAAAGGATTCGACCCAAAAAATCATTCTGCCGGAAATGGTCTTAGAAATATGCAACAGCGGGCCCGTGAAATGAATGGCAGCGCTGACATCACAAGTGAAAACGGCAAAGGCACTACGGTTTTGCTGAAAATAAAATCACATCATTAAGGTAGAAATGATACCATTTTTCAGGAGAACTTTGAATTTGATTTTAT
>JAICTW010000459.1 GCA_025936195.1 Flavisolibacter sp. | reverse complement strand
GTCATCCGCAAATTTCAGAGCTCTCCCTCGATATTATTTTTTTGCAACACGTTGGTGCAGCCGTAAGAAAAATTAAAAACCCAACAACAAACATTCGGAAAAAAGAAGGGCAGATAAAAGAATTGATTCATCGCAGCATTGAAAGTGACGAAGTAGTAGATGTGTTTCAAATGGCAGGCATTGAAAAGTTTGACATCTCTATTATCAATGATGAATTCCTTGCGACAGCCAAAGAACAGAAAACGGGCAATGAGTTGAAACTTGAATTGATAAGAAAGATCATGAACGAAGAAATCAAACTTCGCCAGTTTAAAAATTTAATTAAGTATAAAAAGCTTAAAGAGGAAGTAGAAAGGATCATCAATGATTATCACAATCATTTCTTTGATAGTCTGATTGCACTTCAAAAAATGAGAGATGCTGCAAGAGCTATGCAAGAAGAAGATGAACGAAGGAAACAGTTAGGATTAACCGATGAAGAAGAGGCTTTTTATGAAATCCTCGCCAATCATAAAAATGCAGTCAGTGATTTTGCTTTGATCAAAGAGATCGTAAAAGAAGTAACTGCTGCTGTAAAAAAGAACCTGCAAATTGACTGGTATAAAAAACCTGATGCCAGAGCACAGATTATGCTTGCTGTGAGAAGAGTGTTGCAACGAAAAGGAATAAGCCAGGAGTTGCAGGATATTTTGAATGAAATTATGGAGCAGGCAGAGGCGAGGTATAAGGAATGGTGGGGAGAGGTGGCGTAAATAGACAAAACAATGAAGTTAGTTACAGGTAACGTTTGGGAAAAAGTGAACTCTGAAATTAGAAAGTCATCAAAAATTGATGCAGCCATCGCATATGTGACCGCTACAAACTTAGGATTAAAGAAAGGAGACACATTAATATGTGATGCGTCGGTAAACGCAATTAAAAATGGCGAGACATCCGCCAAAGCATTAGAATATTATTATAAGAAAGGGGTGTCTATTTTTTCAAAAAAAAATCTGCATGCCAAAGTATTTCGAACAAGTAATTTGGCAGTAATTGGTTCAGCCAATTTATCAAAAAGTAGTGCCAAAGTCTTAGTCGAGGGATCTGTCATCAGCAGGGATAAAAGTATGCTTGCCCAATTGGGGGCATTCATATATGCAATTAAAAAGGGATCAAAGCCTTTAGGCGAATCGGAAATCAATAAGTTAAAGGAAATTCCAGTTATTAGAAGAGGTGGTATTGCATTCGGTAAAAGGAAACATCTAGAAAATTTTGGTTCCAATAATTGGATTATACCAGTTCATGATCTTACGGAAAAGGTCCTAATTGAAGAAGAGCAAATCACTGCCCTAAAGACCAAACAAGTTTCCAAGAAAATGGGAGTAAGGGAAGGTGACATTTCGTTTATAAGGTTTGTCGGTAAGCATAAGTTCGTAACCAAGGCGAAACCCGGTGACAGATTATTGCAGTTGTATAGAGCGAGAAAGTCAAAAAGGGTTTCAGTTCTATCATTTTGTCCGATACTTGACAAGGAAAAAATCGGTAACACGATCTGGTTTTATTGTGATGCCAGAGATGTGAAAGAAATATCCTGGACCCAGTTTTCAAGAAAAGGAACTAAACTAGAACTAATAAGACCTGTAAAAAGATCTTCCTTTCGAACCATTTCAGAAAGTGATGCAATTCTTATTGATACGGTCTTTAGATGAGACACTAGCTCCGAAGGAGCTCGGCGTAAAAGTAAAAAAGTTCGTTATGATAGGAAAAATTGAAAATGTACCATTAAGGGAAATCTGGAAACATGAGGCGCATAATTTCACAACCTGGTTGGAAAACAATATTGATATACTTGATACTGTCCTAGACTTTAGACTATCAAATATCAGCAGAGAGCACGGCACGGGAAATTTCAGTGTTGATATTGTTGCCGAAGATGAAAGCGGGAACATCGTGATAATAGAAAACCAATTAGAAAAAAGCAATCATGATCATTTAGGGAAAATAATAACCTATCTAGCGTCAGTTGGTGCTTCAAAAGCAATTTGGATTGTTTCCGAACCCAGGCAGGAACACATAAAAGCAATCTCTTGGCTCAATGAATCTGAACTTGCGGAATTTTATTTGCTCAAGATTCAGGGAATCAAGATTGGCAATTCTGAGCCAGCACCATTGTTGACATTGATTGTCGGACCTAGCGAAGAAGTGCGAGAAGCAGGGGAAACAAAAAAGCAATATGCAGATCGCCATCACGAGAGAAAAGAATTTTGGAAATTTCTTTTAGAAAAAGCTAAGCAAAGAACAAAATTACATGCAAACATTTCTCCTGGAATGTATAACTGGGTTGGGACAAGTTCAGGGTATAATGGGATAAACTATAACTACACAATAGGTCAACATGAAGGAAAGGTTGAAGTATATATTGATCATGACCGCACAACTGGTGAAAAGAACAAACAAACATTCGATTTCCTACTCAGCAATAAAGAAGAAATAGAAAAAATATTTGGAGGTCAGTTAGATTGGGACGAAATAGAAGGAAAACGTGCATGCAGAATTGCAAAATATTTCAACGATGGAGGTTATAGAGACAAAGACAAATGGGACTTAATTGCATCAAAAATGATTGATGCAATGATTAGACTTGAGAAAGCTTTTCAGCCTTTTATAGCTAAGATTAAACATTACTAAGCCACAATAATTTATTATCTTTTTTTCCTTCCCGAGTTTCACTACTTGGCATTGGGCGATGCGAACTCGGGAAAAATAAGGAAGGTTCACTATTTTCCTTAAGCAATGCCTGTTAGAAAAGAATTGAAGATCAGTCTAATAAATCCGCCGTGTTCACGCGAATACACAAAGCCTGGAGTAAGTCTCGGGGAATAAAAAGACATGTAGTATGAATATCCAATTAATTAACGGCAGCTGCACCCAATATGGTAACATTCACATTCGTCACATCTTTAGATACAAAAATCTTTTTCTTAAAAATTATTGTTTGCGCGGGGTGCATTAGCTCATAAATTGTAATGTTTTGAGTAGCGATTACACTATTTGTTTTTGAAAGGAAATCCACCTGCAAAACAACATCCTTAAAAACGGCAATCGTTGCTGAATTGGTTAAGCTGCCTTCGATAACGGTTTGATTAACGAGGTTTTGATGATTACTGGTTCTGCCACTGATATAATGTGCTGGGTTTTGCTTTTCTGCCTGGGCGAGATCGGCTCTTAGTTGTTCCGGATGTAAGCTTCCCCTTTTTTCGTGCCATTCAAAAGTATAAAATTGAATAGTTTTTAGTAATTCTAGGGAAACGGATTAATGATATTCGAGCGGTGGTACAAAGCCCAACGCCTGGTGTGGTCTTGCGCTGTTTTAATCCTGTCGCCAGTCTTCAGCCATGTCTCTCACTTCCGCAAGAGAGAAGAACAAGTAAGCATTCAGGAGTTCCTTTCTAAGTGAACCATTGTTT
>JAICTW010000796.1 GCA_025936195.1 Flavisolibacter sp. | reverse complement strand
TTCCCCTTTGCCCATTCAATTGCGTCATTCAATGTGGGTATTTTGTATTTGGTCACATTTCCCAAATCATCTTTCAGGTTTAATTTCTGTAATTCATCGTAAGAATAATCCGCGATTTTTCCGTGACCGGTAGAAGTTCTGTCCAAGGTAGGATCATGCATTAAAATAATCATGCTGTCCTTGGTATAATGAGGATCCATTTCCATAATTGACCATGTGTGCCTCAAAGTTTTGGCAAATGTCGCAATGCAGTTTTCAGGATAACCTAATGTTGGTGCACCGCGGTGTGAACTTGCAAAAGGAATGCGATCAGCGGTATAATGAAAAAAATCTTTCATTTGCTGCGGCGTATGAATATTCAACAGATGCAGTTTAGCTTTATCATCCGGTGCATAAGGAAAATAAGGAGGATCAGGAACACTACTCTTTTCAAACATTCCTCTTACTTTTTCAATAATAGCAGGATTATCTTTTGCTAAATCTTTTGTTTCACCCGGATCATTCTCTAAATCATATAATTCAATAGCTGCGTGCTTATTTTTGTAGATATTATTTTTGATAGCTTTCCATTTCCCATAACGCACGGCCACACTTTGCAGAAAATTCCGCGGCAATTTATTGTCGGGCTTATACCAGTTATAATTATAATCATAATACTCCCAATAAAGAAATGGATGTTCAACCTGTTTCTTATTCACCAATTCAGGCAAGAAAGAAATTCCATCCACGTTCGAAGAAATGGGACTGTTTGTTAACTGGCATAGCGTCGGGAAAAAATCCCATGAAGCCACTATGTGATCGGAAACCTGGCCAGGCTTAATTTTTCCAGGCCAATAAGCAATAAATGGCTCACGTATGCCGCCTTCATATAATCCGAATTTTGATCCGCGAAAAGGGCCGTTGCTATTGAAGAACTTTGCAAAGGCCATATTTGCGCCATTGTCGCTGGTAAAGAAAATGATGGTATTGTCTGCAAGCCCCTTATCTTTTAGTAATTGTACAATGCGGCCTACGTCCTTGTCCAATTTAGAAATCATCGTGGCATAAACCTTAAATTGATTTGGCCAGTCTTTGTCAGAATATGGCGGCTCTGGCGGCAAAGTATAACCGCCATGTGGAAGTGTATAAGCCAGGTAAAGAAAGAAAGGATTATCTGCTTTATTGTTTTTGATAAATTGAAAAGTCTTTTCAGCAAAAAGATCATGGCTGTATTGGCTGCGTGCACCGTTTTTATTCGCATCAATATAAACCCTTTTACCGTTGTCGTACAGATATTCTGGGTAATAATTATGTGCTTTAATCTGGTCAAGATAGCAGAAAGAACTGTCGAAACCCTGTGTTTCAGGGCCATGTCCTTCACCTCCCAAACCCCATTTTCCATACAACCCGGTACGATATCCTTGTTTTTTTAATGCAGCAATAGAATCAGTGATTGATGTGTAAGAATGAACATCAACCCATTTTGATGCTCCCATTGCAATAGTGGGAATTGCTTTAAATTTATTAAGCGCTTCTACTACGTGCACATCTTGAACACCAAAAATATCGCTTGTGCGCAGCGCTGCACTGGCATTATGCGGTTGAAACAGATCTTCTAAAACTATGGTAATATTACGCGTTCTATGCTCTAAAACTGCTTGCATCTTATCACGCTTATTTTC
>JAICTW010000708.1 GCA_025936195.1 Flavisolibacter sp. | reverse complement strand
TGCGGGTTATGCGGTAAGCAGATATGGCCCAAGTAATAATCCAATCACTGCTGTTTTAGATGGAATAAAAGCAAAACTGGGAAGCAATGCGAATGTGATTTTTGAAAAAGGATGTACTGTAAAAAATGCGGGCTGGTCTGAAACAGAAATTATTCCAACGCCATTAAGTACAGGAGAAAAAGACAGTATCAATAGAGCCGTTGATGCCGCAAAGGATGCCGATGTTATTGTTGCTGTTTTGGGAGAAGATGAAACCACTGTAGGTGAAAGTTTGTCAAGAAGCTCTTTGGATTTTCCGGGACGACAGGAACAATTGCTGGAAGCATTGTACGCAACCGGTAAGCCTGTCATATTGGTAGTGATCACAGGTCAGCCGCTTACTATTAATTGGGCTGATCGTTTTATTCCTTCAATCATCAATGCAGGTTTCCCTGGACCTTCTGGTGGAAAAGCCATTGCCGATGTTTTGTTCGGCGATTATAATCCCGGCGGCAAGTTGTCTACCACATGGATCAAATCAGTTGGACAAATCGAATTTAATTTTCCTTTCAAGCCGGGATCACAGTCTCCGCAATCCTTTGCTCCCGGTCCGAATGGTTATGGAAAAACAAGACTGAACGGACCTTTGTATCCTTTTGGTTTTGGTTTGAGCTATACCAGATTTGATTACAGTAATCTTGTTATAACACCTGAAACACAAAATCAGAAAGGCGATGTCGAAGTAGCTGTTGATGTTACTAACACCGGCAAAAGAAGTGGTGATGATGTGGTGCAATTGTATATAAAAGATGTGGTAAGCAGCGTTACTACTTACGATTCGCAATTGAGAGGATTTGAAAGGATCCATCTTGCACCCGGAGAAAAAAGGACGGTGAAGTTCATGCTTCATCCGGATGATCTGGCCTTGCTGGACAAGAACATGAATTGGACCGTAGAGCCGGGACAGTTTGAAGTGTGGATCGGTACTTCATCAGCAGATATAAATTTGAAGAAATCGTTTACGATAAAATAAGTTTTCTACACTCAATAAATGATTCTAAAAAGCAGATGTAAGTAAAGTTTTTGCTACCAATTTAAGTTGTCTAACTTCTTATCGTCTTCACATAATTCCTCCACTTTTCAATTACCTGCTGCATATCATCAGGCAAATCTGTATCAAAGAAAATTTCTTTTTCAGTGCCCGGATGAATAAAGCCCAGCGTTTTTGCGTGCAGGGCCTGGCGTGGACAAATAGCAAAACAATTATCAACAAATTGTTTGTACTTGCTGAAAATAGTTCCTCTTACAATTTTATCACCGCCGTAAAAATCATCGTTGAAAAGAGGGTGACCAATATATTTCATGTGAACACGTATCTGGTGCGTACGTCCTGTTTCCAAAACACACTGCACCATTGTTACATAATTGAAGCGCTCCAAAACTTTATAATGCGTGATGGCTTCTTTGCCATGATCGCCTTCAGGATAAGCTTCAAACAATTTGCGATAGCGAAGATTTCTTCCTACATGCGCAATGATAGTGCCTTCTTCATTTTCCATATCGCCCCAAACCAATGCTACATACTGACGCTTTACTGTATGATCGTAAAACTGTTTGGCCAGTTGACGCATGGCTTTGTCATTTTTGGCCAATACCAATAGGCCGCTTGTGTTTTTGTCAATGCGATGCACCAATCCAAATCGTGGAAGCGTTGCTTCTGAAACCGAAGGATTTTCATGTTGCAGATACCAGGCAACACCATTCAATAAAGTGCCTGAATAGTTTCCACTTCCCGGATGCACGACCATTCCTGGCGGCTTGTTGATGATCAGGATATCTTCGTCTTCATAAAAAATATTCAGATCCATTTTTTCAGGAACAATTTCCGTGGACTCAGGAGAAAGATCGGAATAGACAATGATCTGATCGAAGGCTTTTATTTTATAATTCTGTTTTACTTCTTTATTGTTCACCAATATCAAACCGGCATTGATGGCCTGTTGCAATTTGTTTCGTGTAGCGCCTTCAATGCGGTTCATTAAAAATTTATCAATGCGGTAAGGCTCTTGTCCTTTGTCGGCATTGAAAACAAATCGCTGGTACAACTCATCGCTGCTCTC
>JAICTW010000692.1 GCA_025936195.1 Flavisolibacter sp. | reverse complement strand
GGTAACAATGGAAATGGCAACAACGGAAATGGTAACGGAAATGCAGTGGCAGCAGTGCCGGGCAAGGTGGATACCATTGCAGCCCAAACGCTCAGAAGTTCCGACTGGCGCTTGTTGTTTGACTTAAACTACGGGTGGAAACGATTTAATATTGGGTGCAACTTCAACTTTGGCCTTAACAACTATATTAATACAAGATCAGGCAACAACCTCTTACCTGTAAAGGACAGAAATGAAGCCCTGCAATTGTATATACGATATGATCTTTTTGATAAAAGAGAAAAGAAATAATCGGACGGTTATTCTAAATTTTCAGGAAAAAGCTCTGATTAAATAAGCCCTGCCACAGCGGGGCTTTTATTTTGCTTTGATTGTCTCTGTCAAAAGACAACCATCAATTTTTTACTTCTGCAATCTGCATTTACTGAACCGGAATAATTTTTGCTAAAAACTCACAACCAATCAACTACTCCATAATGCAGAACAAACCCAAGAGCAAGAATGTTGAAAGCTTGCTTAACCAATACAACCATGAAATTGACAAGCTGAAAGAAAAACTTTTAAATGGTGAATCCTGGGATAATCTTGTGGAAAACAGGCATGATATTACCAGACTTGCTATTGCTGTACACCAGTCAAATACAACTGATGGCAACATCGGTCCTGTAGATCATTTGCAGTCTTCTGAATTGGAAAATCCTATCGAGCCGGTACAATGAAGCCTACAACAAAATAGCAATAAGAACAGCACTTCCATTCTTATCTTATCAATTTGAATATTGATTAAGCCGCAATTCTCTAGTGCATAATCGGGTGCACAATTCGTGCGAAGCCAAATTTGGAAACGAATATTCCTGCTACTTATCTTCGATACACAATTGAGATGCAGGGTTCCCTAAAAAGAAAACTGCGACAAAATCCTTCAAAAGATTCTTTGTCACTCAATCAAAAGCACTGGGTTAGTAAGTAGTACAGGCTTCGGCAGGTATCCACAACAACGATCTGGTGCTTTTTATTTTGCTTCACTCCGGCCTTCTTGTACATCAAACTATGCCGCAGAAGAAATGCAAAGAAGCTTAACTGAAAAGAAGAATTGAATGATTTTGATGAACCTGCTCAATTAATTTCTCAATTGATGTGTTCAAGAATTATTCTGAAAACGTCTACAAATTTTTGATCTCCGCTATCAGGTCCTGCAATACTTTTTTGGCATCACCAAACAACATAGAAGTCTTAGGCTGAAAGAAAAGATCGTTTTCAATTCCTGCATAGCCTGGCTTCATACTTCTTTTGTTGACGATGACTGTTTTGGCGAGTTCGACATCCAAAATAGGCATTCCGTAAATGGGAGAAGAAGGATCATTTTTAGCAGCGGGATTTACTACATCATTAGCGCCAAGGATCAACACCACATCAGTAGTTGGAAATTGATTGTTGGCTTCCTCCATCTCCAATAATTTTTCATAGTTAACATCAGCTTCCGCCAGCAGTACATTCATGTGACCAGGCATACGGCCTGCAACCGGATGAATAGCATAGTTTACTTCAACACCTTTTTCGGTCAGCAACTTTTCCAATTCGTGACAAGCATGTTGTGCCTGTGCCACTGCCAATCCATAGCCGGGAACGATCATCACTTTATTGGCATAAGCCATCACTACAGCAGCATCGCTTATGCTGATCTCTTTATAGGCTCCCTGTTCTTTCCCATTTCCCCCTGCAGTACTGGCCTTGCTTCCTCCAAACGAGCCAATCAGCACATTAGCTAACGAACGGTTCATGGCCTTACACATCAAAATGGTGAGCAATGTACCGGCAGCACCTACTAAAATTCCACCAGTCAACATCACTTTGTTTCCATATAAAAATCCCCCGCAGGCTGCAGCCACGCCGGTAAATGAATTCAACAAAGAAATTACAACAGGCATGTCAGCACCGCCAATCGGCAATACAAAGAAAACGCCATAAACCAGTGCCAAAAGGAAGACGAGACAAAAGAGCACATACACTGAAGTATGGATATGCACTATTCCATTTATAGAAACCTTATTAGCAGTATTGGTCAAATAACCATTGGCAACTTCATAGGAAGAATTAATGGTAGCGATCAAAAAAATACTCAGTCCTAATACTAAAGCAAACACAACCAGATTTACAATATGTTGCCCTTTAAACGACCAGTCTTTTATTTTTCCATTCAGCTTTCCCCAGGC
>JAICTW010000700.1 GCA_025936195.1 Flavisolibacter sp. | reverse complement strand
ATGTTTCTTTATTTAAATTTTTCCAGGGGCCAACATAGGTTGGACCTGCGGTACAAATAAGTGCATCAAACGATCCTATCTTTTTGTACATGTTTTCAATTGACTGAGGTGATGTAATATCTACCTGCACATCTGAACTATTGCGATCTACCCTTACAATTTCATTCTCTTTTTCAAACGAATTGGACAAATAAGTCCCCATGGTGCCTGAAGCGCCTACAATTACAATTTTCATTTTTTGATTAATTACGTGGGAGAATGTTTTGTTTGTTTCCGCCGGTTAATGTCACTCGCTATCTTAAGTAGTGAATGAATTTTTGCTTGCGATTCTTATTGAAGGACATCTTATCCTTGCTTAACAACAGTTTTTTCTTTGGAATTAATCCAATATAACTTATGGTTGTGTGAGGAAATGTTTTTATTGTGTGATCAGTTTGCAAAAGACTCCACCATAGCAGCTTTTACAATTGCCTCATATTTTTTCATTGGTTCAGAGCCGGGCATTGAACCTATCAAACAATGGATTTGACCTGCAAAACATTGTTCCCAAACTCTAACACCGGCAGACCGCAATCTTGCAGCATACAAAACGCCATCGTCTCTGAGTGGATCGAACTCAGAGTTGATGATAACCGCCGGTGGCAAGCCTGAGAAGTCTTTAGTTAATATTGGAGATACTTCGGGACTACTGGTTTGATCAGGAGCATAGTTTTCAACTGCAAAATAGCAGAGTGCTTTTGTTTGAAAATAACCGGAGGCGTTTTGCTGATAAGAATTAGAAGTCTCCATATTTTGAGGTCTCAAATCGGCAGGAAGTCCATTCATTACCTCGAGTTTTATCCGGTTGCTGATGTGTTCCTTCTTTGCCTTTTGTGCAATGACCGCAACAAGGTTCGCACCTGCACTATTGCCTATCAGTATCAACTTACTTGTATCTCCACCAAATTTTCCTGCATTTTCAGAGATCCATTTGAAAGCTTGATAACTATCATTAACTGCTGCAGGAAATTTATGTTCAGGAGCTACTCTATAGTCTACAGCAAAGAGAATTGCTTCATAGGTTTTTGCGTCTTGCCACAGTGATTGTTCCAGGCCTTCAACCAATGGTGAAATAAAGCCGCCACCATGGTAATGAATGATAACAGGAAGGTTGTTTTTATGCAGTGGATTGAAAATTAAAACAGGAATACTATCGCTTGTTATCTTAATTTTTTGAACGTCTTCTTCAGGGTAGGGCACTAAAGGTAGTTGTGGATATTTAATTTGTTCAATTGGAAGAGATCGAAGTTGCTCCAAGGTCAAATCTTTGTAGCCGATTATTTTTAGAAAACCTGCAATTTCCGGATCTAAATTCCGGTTTCCGCATTGTTGACCATATCCACAAAGCGCCAATAAAGTGGTTACTATAAATAAAAACTGTTTCATCGAAATATGTTTTGGTATTAAATAAGACTTTTTGAATTGGTTTGATTATTCAATTGCTTCCATTCCTTTTTTAGCATAGCATACTGGTATTCACTTCCCCATTTTCCTTTGAAGAAAATGTTTTCCACAAAATGCCCTTCCTGTCTGAAGCCTATGCCTTTCAACAATTGAATGGATGCAATGTTTTCAGCATCTACTGTTTCGGTAACTCTATGAAATCCTTCAAGACTAAATAAAAAATTAAGAATACCTTTTAAAGTTTCTTTTGCAAATCCGTTCTTTTGCTGTTGCGGAGAAATAGTAATACCAATTTCTCCAAGTCTATTGTCATTTCCATCCAGCTTGACAGCACAGTCGCCAATGAGTTTCCCTTTTATTTTTTCTTCTATTGCATATTGCACCCATTCACCAGGCACACCAAATTCTTTCCCCGTATGTTCTTCGATGAATGTTTTTGCTTCTTCTAAAGTAAAAACGTCGAAGCCCTGGTATTTGGTCACTTCAGGGTTAGAACGATATAGATGAAAATCCTGTAAGTCTGATACATCAAGGTTCCTGATCTGCAGCCGGTCTGTTTCTAAAAATAACCTACTCATTATTTACTCTTTAAAATAGTCATTCAAATGAATGTGCTATAACGGTTTTAAGCTTTCGCAAAAACTTTCGAATCGCTTTTGGCTCAAGCACTGGGCCATACAGAACAAGAGTTGGTATAGACTTATTGTCAAAAGTCTT
>JAICTW010000531.1 GCA_025936195.1 Flavisolibacter sp. | reverse complement strand
TCAACAGCAAAATTGGATTAGTTGATAATGCATTATTGAGAAAAGGAAGATTGATAGCGAGGTATGAGTTTGAAAAGTTAAGTATTGAAAAGGCTATTGCATTAAGTAATCATTTAGGTTTAAAGAGTGTAGTTACGGCACCTATGTCTTTAGCCGAGATCACTAATCCTGAGGATAATTACCCCGAACCAATTAAAACAAATGTGATCGGTTTCAGGAGGGAAATGCTGATGGAGAATTAAGTTCCGTGATACTCATTCGGGTAATTCAGATGGAAAATAAATTTCATTCATCAGACGAACCTTGCGACGAATGCGTCTCATAAAACTAGTCGGGGAAATAACTTTCAAACTTTCCCCAAAGCCAATGAGCTCGCGTTCCAATTCAAAGTTGGGTACCACATCAATGCTAAAAATGGTACCCTCTCTTCTTTCTTCAACAATCTTTTGAGAAGCGTGAATAGGTTTGGTTTTGATATAAGGCGCCTGGGCGTAATTGGCCAGAAACTCGATGTGAGTAGGTGTATCGGCGGTGTTACGCGTTACACCTACAATATCATTGAAATAGGTATGTGGGTTGAATGTTTTATGCTCGCGGAATAATTCGCTGCCTAATGAGATGATATTTTGGATGCGATCTAACGCAAACGTAAGGATTTCTTTACCTTTTTTCGTCATGCCGAGAATGAACCAACGATTGCGATATTCTTTTAAAAGATAAGGATAGAAGATGATTTCGTTGGCTTGCCTGGCTTTGAATGATTGATAAGTAAGTTGTACAGTTGTTTTGGAAACAATGGCTTTGTATAAAACATCCAGCCATTCCATACCAGCTAGCAGTTCATTCTTTTCAAAATCAATTACAGAAGGTTGCTGATTTTGTTCGCTATAGATCTTGTCTTCCAGCTTGTTCACCATTTCTGTCACTTCATTAAAGTGGCTAAAACCTTTGAACTGTTTTAAAAGATGAGAAACTTCCTGCAGAATACTTAGGTCTTGTGTTGTAAGTGGAATGTTAGCAATGGAATAGTCGGCATCTCCATAAGTGTAATACTTTTTGTCATTAACAATGATGGGGGCATTGTAACCCAGCTTATCGCTGCGCATTGCATTCAGATCAAGACGAATGGTGCGCATACTTAAGCCTTTGTCAATTCCTTCATATTCATATAAGGCATCGTTGCAGGCATCAATAAGATTTTCAATAGTCCACTTGCGACGGCGATTTTGAAGGCATCTGTCGATGGTTCGGTAGCGTATTAAGGCATTGCGATTAACGGGCATTTAAAAATATTTTCGGAAAAGTAAAAAATAATTTTCACTGTGCAAAAAGATTGCACAGTTGGGTTAGAGGTTTGTATTATCAAACAAAAAAGCAAAAGTTCTTTAAAATATTGTTGATAAATTGATCAACACGAAAAGCTTGCTTAACGGCAAGATGGATAGATGCCTGTTGTAATCAAACCGGGCTTGTGTTTAAACGCACAGCAGTGCAGACGTAGTAACTATCTGTATGCTGTTGACACAATTGGCTTTGTCCACCATCTACTCTGTGGGTCAGAGGTTCGAATCCTCTTTCCGTCCGCAATAATAATCCGGGCGGTATAGTTCAGCGGTAGAACAACAGAAAATGTGCAGGTTCGAATCCTGCTCCAATGCAAATTGGATTGCTTAACGGTAGAGCACTACACTTAGGATGTAGCCTTCACGAAGTACGCCACTTCTATAAAAATGGCGGCAACAAAAAGCTGTTGTTATCATCCTGTTGAGTAAAGAATTATCAGGGTTTCAAATCTGATAAACTTGGAAGGCAACCGGGTGCTGACTTTGCAGAAGCGTAATAAAGTTGTGGCATGTTGATAAAAGATGGGTATGGAAGCTATTCGCGATGCAGAATAAAAAAGTGTCCATCAAATATTAAACAAAAAGCAATCACGATGCTTCTCCGTAAGTAACCGGTGGATGATAACAAAAGCTTTTATTTTAAACTTATAAAAACTAAAACAATGAAATACGCAAAAATTAACGCCTACAAGGTTGGTTTGGTGTTCATGAACGGCACTTACAAGAGAATGCTGAAAGAAGGAAGGTATTTTCTTTGGAATGGAGATGTACAGGTATGTGATATCACTAAGCAATTCATAGCACCTGTTGAATTGAATATCCTATTGCAGGATGATGCATTGAAAAGTGCCTTGCATGTAATAGAGGTAAAAGACAACGAAATTGTTTTGCTCTATGAAAATGGGTTGTTGAAGCAAGTGTTAACCGTAGGCCGGTATGCATTCTGGAAAGGTGTGATAGAGTATGAATTTGTAAAAGCCGACATCACCAAAATTGAAATTAGCGAGAATATCAACAAGGCGATGTTGCAGAACAAATTGTTAGCAGCTTACGTGAGAACTTATACTGTTGAAAGCTATGAAAAAGCGTTGTTATTTGTTGAGGGTAATTACGTGCAGCCACTGAACAGCGGCGTTTACTACTGGTGGAAAAACAGCATTGCCATCAACATAGGTAAAGCAGATATAAGAATGCAGCAGGCAGAAATTAACGGACAGGAAATTTTGACTAAGGATAAAGCAGCCCTGCGGATCAACGGTCAGGCACAATACAAAGTGGTTGATATAGAAAAAGCTTTGTTGCAAAACAGAGAATATGAGAAGCAGTTGTATGTCGCTTTCCAGTTGGCTTTAAGGGAATATATTGGTGGTTTCAGTTTTGATGAATTGCTGGAGAAGAAAGAAACCATTGCACCTTTAATATTGAAAGCAGTAAGTGGTAAAGCTTTGGCGTTGGGTATTGAGGTAATTGGTTTTGGGATCAGGGATATCATCTTGCCTGGTGATGTAAAGGAAATCATGAACCAGGTGTTGATAGCCGAAAAGAAAGCGCAGGCAAACATTATCATGAGGAGAGAAGAAACTGCAAGCACCAGAAGTTTGCTGAATACTGCAAAATTAATGGAAGATAACAGTATGCTGTTTAAGCTGAAAGAAATGGAATATGTGGAAAAGATTGCAGACAAGATCAGCAACATCAGTGTGAGTGGAAATGGACAGTTGATTGAGCAGTTGAAGCAGATT
>JAICTW010000273.1 GCA_025936195.1 Flavisolibacter sp. | reverse complement strand
GTGGGATTGGCCACCTTTATTGAATGTGTTCCGGATTCATCCAAACTATTTCCCACACATGACCATCTAAATCTTCAAAGCTTCTCGAATACATGAAGCTTTAGTTTTTGTTTTTTTATTTTATAAACCTGATTGTTGATGGGGCGTTTTGGTTTTTCTTTTCGATGCTTTGCTTCTTTTGAACACGGCATAGTTCGCCGGAAAAAAACTGCAATGATTTTTAAATCCTCCAAAGTACACCAGTGCTCCGCTTAATTTATACGCAGGCATTCCGTAACTGATTGTTTCTTCAGCTTTCGGCGCAGCCGCTTTAACAGTGCTTCTTATTGCATTCAGCCTTTCTCTTTGTTGCCCTGCAAATGATTTCAAATAATCATCTACATTTTTTGGAGGATCTTTCTTTTCCATATCAGTTCTGTTGGCCTTTATCAAAGTTGAACATCCAGCGAACGCCATATTTGTCTTTGCAACATCCCCAATAACCCCAGAACTCATCACGCATGGGAGCAATTTCGGAACCACCTTCCGACAGTGCGTTGAACAAACGGTCGGTCTCTTCCTTTGAATCCGGTTCAAGATTAATCGTGACATTATTGCCTTCAATTAATTTATGTCCCAACGATTCCAGCATATCTGTGGCCATTATTTTTGTTCCGCCAAGTATAGGCAGGGTAACATGCATCACTTTGTTTTTTTCTTCTTCTTGCAAAGCGGGCATGCCTGGTTGCGGCGGAAGATCACCCATGCGGATAATGGGCCCGAAAAATTCCGTATGAAAAACCGATTTATAAAATCTGAATGCTTCTTCTGCGTTGCCCATGAAGTTGAGATAGATAGATACTTTTGACATAAAGGATGTTTTATTGGTTTGGTAAAAATTCAGTCAAGTACTTCGCATAGGAAACCATTTTTGTTTACAAGCAGCATCACCTTGTCGGTGCAAAAATCTTTTCCTTCCACTCTTAAAATTTTATCACAATCCTGCAAATCAAAATTGATCCGGCTGCATGGAAAATGCTGAAGCAATAGTTGAACGATATTATTAGCATCACTTGCCGTTTCAACATTGGTTTTAAAAACTTCAATCCTGCTCATAAAATTTATGCGGTGTCAATTGGGTCCGTGGCTTTTAATTTTTCAGCAATGATTTTCATTTGGCGGATGTGCCGTTTGGAGTGACAGACTGCAAAGCAGATCAATTCCCATCCGGTAAGCTGCCCTAATTGCGGAAACGAAAAATCAGTGAATGTTCTATTCAGGTCCTCCGTTTGAATTAAATTTCGTAATTCTTTTCTTGTGTTTTCAAACCCTTTTATCAACTCTTCTTTGTCCTTTGGTTCATTGGAGGGCAGAATAAATTCCGGCGATTTCAGTTTAATGCTGAAATCAAGAAACACGGTTCGAATGATGCCTGTGTTTTCCAAAGGATCTCTTTCAGTTTCTTTTGAATTTCCATGCAACACTTTGGGAATGTTCGACTCGGATTTGAACAGATGTTCGGCAACCTGTCCTGCTGTCCAACTTCCTTCAAAAGGGATTTTATTAAATTCTTCCTGTGTAAACAGGGAAAGCGTTGGCATTAAATCTTTTGTCGTTTCTTCAAATTCTGCGATCAATTGCTCTTTCATATTTTTCTATTTGCTGTGCAAGCTTCAATGATAAAATGATATTGCTAGTATTCGTGTTGCGATCAGTCAGCGATTTCGTATTCCTTTTTAAGGAAAGCATTAATCTTGTTTTCTTCTTTGGGCACATAGTGAAGAATCACAATTCCCGAATTGCTTTGAATTGTATTCACCAGTTGCAGATTCAGTTTTTCATTGACATTGCTGAAAATGGTTTTGCCTTTGCCAAGTATCACCGGGTTGATGAACAAATGGTATTCATCAATCAGATTTTTGCTGATGAAGGAGGACACGATGCCGGCGCCGCCGTAAATCATAATATCTTTTCCGGGTTCCTTTTTTAATTCCTTTACTTCTTCAACAATATCGTTGGCCACACGTGCATTCGTCCAATGAACACTTGTTACTGTTTTTGAAAAAATTACTTTCGGAAAATTATTAAGCCTGCCGGCCATCCATTTGTCTTCTTCGCTGCTTTCAGGATTGGTGGCAACTGTAGGCCAATATACTGCCATTCCTTCGCCGGTGGTGCGACCCAATAAGAAAGTATCTACAGAATTCGTCAGATCGCTAACATAGTTTTTCAGCACCTCATCCCAGTCCCACACCATCCAGTCCATTTCGCCGTTTGGGCCGCTTACAAAACCGTCAAGACTAAGCTGCATTTGTAATTTTATCTTTCTCATTTTGCGTGCTTTGTCGATTAAATTGACACTACAAATTTTATACAGTCAAATCATTTTAGCGGGGTGGCAATACGGCAATTTTAAGGGTTAATTGCGACAAAGGATTGCGTAATTTTATGCACCTGTCCTTTAATGGATGCTGGGGTATCTGAAAGGTTGGAGAAACTTACTGTTTGTTATTCTTAAGCAGTTAGATTATTTGGGTGAGTTTTTTGTTTCAATCATTTCTTTAGTTGATGGTTGGTTTGTCGGAATGAGTTTTCTTTTTTGTTTGAAATAGTTCTTTAAATATTAGTTGAATAATAATGTGGTCGTCTGCATTGCTACTGTGGGCTCCTGTTGCGTCGCACTCTTTTACTGCAACAAGTGTATTGGGCATTATGCAAGTGTCATTACTGAATTGTAGTTTTCGCAAAGCAGCGAAGGTGTAAGCTTCATAGGAGCGACATTTTGGTAGGAAAGGATCGGTGATCTTTGTTCACGGAGCTCCATGGGAGCGATATTTTGAAACCAAGAATTGAGAAATGTTGAGGCTGTGGCGAACCTGGCAAGTGATGATAAGCGATAAGAACGTACAAGTGAGTGACACAACAAAAGCATCATAGTAGTAAGGCAGGTTGGCCCAAAAAATTTCAACACTATCAAGTACAAAGATCACTTACAACATCTGCACTATCGAAAACTACGCCATCCACTCATTGATCATTCATTAAATGAAATCAAGTCCTTTTAAAAAATGCTTTAAATAATTGCTTTTTCAAAACAAACGAACCAAAAACCATTTGCAATGAAACACATTTCCATTCTGATCCCCGTAGGTGATTGCAGCCTTGTAAACGTTGAAGGCACGCACCAGATATTCAATGAAGTGAACAGTGTTTTGTCGCGTGCAGGCAAACCTCCGATGTTTAAAGTTCAACTGGTAGGATTGAACTCGCAAACGACAATGAAAAAAGGTTTGTTCAGCATTCATCCGGATGTATTGATTAGTGATGTGGAGCACACCGATCTTATCATCATTCCCGCCATCTTCGGTGATAAGAAAAAATCAGTTGAAGACAATAAAGAATTTATTCCCTGGCTGGTGCAACAGTATAAGCAAGGTGCGGGAGTGGCTTCACTTTGCGTCGGTGCTTTTTTACTGGCAAGCACCGGATTGCTGAAAGGGAAAAAAGTGGCGACGCACTGGGTGGAAGCAGACAGCTTCCGTGAAATGTTTCCGGATGTGCATTTGGTTCCCGATAAGATCATTACCGATGAACAAGGCATTTACACAAGTGGTGGCGCTTACTCCTGGCTTAATTTGGTTCTATACCTTATCGAAAAATTTGCAGGTCGCGATATGGCCATTGTTTGTTCCAAGCTTTTTGAAATTCAAATTGAGCGCAACAGCCAGTCGGCTTTTATGATCTTTAATCCGCAAAAGCAACATGAAGATGAGGTGATCAAACAAGTGCAGGAGTACATTGAAAAAAACTATGAAGAAAAAATTTCAGTGGATGATCTGGCCATGAAGTTCGGATTGAGCCGAAGGAATTTAGAAAGGCGATTCAGAAAGGTTACGTTCAATTCCATTGTGGAATACCTGCAAAGGGTCCGCATTGAAGCGGCGAAACAAAGTTTGGAGCGCAACCGTGAGAATGTGAATGAGGCAATGTATAAGTCCGGCTATAACGATATCAAAGCCTTCCGGACAATATTTAAAAAACTCACGGGCTTGTCGCCGTTAGAGTACAGGAATAAATACAGCAGGGCTGGTGTGCTGGTATAGAATGGTTTTGATAGAAATTCAAAAGCTGAAAAATTATTTCGTTGTAGGATGTTCTATTGATACTGTAATTCATTGTTACAATGCTGTAATCTATATACTATACTGCTCTATTGTTCCCTATAACAGCCATCGTTCAAAAAAATACCAGCTGCTAAAATGAAGAAACAGTCCAGTAAAACAGGAAAATATCATCTGCAAAAATTAGTTGTGCAACTGCCACCTCTGTTAGCTGCGGCTTTTCTTTTTAAATATATTTTCTTTAGAAATTAAGGACATTAGCTTCTTAGCTTCTCTATTTATTTCAAACAATGTTTGCCTAAGAGAATCATCCGTCTTAAAGAAATCAGCGCATAGTAGTTTTTCCACAAATTTTCTCTGGCTGAAAAGTGTCAAGAAAAAAGATAATTGTTTGTGGTATTTTTTAATGTCGTTTGTGTCTTTTTTAAAATCAACAAAACTTAAAAGTATTGGTTTGTTGATAGCACACTTTGCATAATAGTGGCAAACCAAGCTGTTTGCAATCCCTTGGCTATGTTTAAAACAATTCGCTACTACTCTGAGTCTATCTCTTGCGTCAAAGATGTCTTTGTTTCTGTGATCAAAGTTTATATCAGACAAATCGTTGTATCTGCTTCCAAGTGCACTTTAGATGCTCTAATAACTCTTTTTCAGCATTTTCTGTCTTGTGGTATAAACCAATATATGCAAGTTGAATAAATTGTCGTTTATACTCATCTCTAAATCCCGGTAATCGAGCTGGCTCGCCAGTGGTCTTTTCGAACAGAATTGATGATGGTTTGTAAGAATTCTTATACCGAGCTCTCTTTGTCTCCCTATTTATTGAAGGTTT
>JAICTW010000072.1 GCA_025936195.1 Flavisolibacter sp. | reverse complement strand
ACAACATCAGTTAGGTAAAAATGGTTTGTTTCATTACAATGCAATGGCTTCTTTAGATGCTCCGTTGGGTGGCAGCAATGGTTACCCGTTGCTGTTTCAAAGTGGTGAAGCCTACAAGGGGAAATCAATTGTTGATCGTCAGCACCCCCATGATTTATTTTCGGAACTATCCGTGAGCTATTCACAAGCCTTATCAAAGAAAGCAGATGTATTTGCTTATGTGGGCTATCCCGGAGAGCCAGCGTTAGGTCCCGTTGCTTTTATGCATAGACCATCAGCAATGGATAATCCTGATGCGCCGATTTCGCACCACTGGATAGATGCCACACACGTAACCTTTGGGGTAGCAACCATCGGCGTTCGATACGGTCAGTTCAAAGTCGAAGGGTCATCTTTCACGGGAAGAGAGCCGGATGAAAACCGGTATGATTTTGACAAGCCGCACTTTGATAGTTGGAGCGGACGATTATCTTTCAACCCTACGGCTAATTGGGCTTTACAACTATCACATGGCTTTATCAAAAGTCCTGAATTACTGCACCCAGATGAAGACGTACGCAGAACAACGGCATCCGCTGAATACAGCAAAGCCTTTTCTGGGAATAGCACACTGAATGCAACAGCCGTTTGGGGCTTGAATAAAGTCAAGGATCATGACGGAGAGAATGCAATATTAATGGAAGGCGAATGGAGAAGAAAAAAGTTGGCACTTCATAGCCGTTATGAATGGGTGCAGAAAGGGCTTGAAGAACTTTCTTTAAATGAGAGCGTTTATGGTCTTGATGCTGTATTTCCTGTTAATGCTTTTACCATTGGCTTCAACTACGACTTATTAAAGATTGGACAAACAAGATTGGCAGGAGGAAGTCAAATCACATTCTATCATGCTGATAGAAGATTGGATGAATTGTATGGCAAAAACCCTATGGCGGCAGAAGTGTATTTGCGGTTGTATCCATCTATGATGATGAGTAGGAAAAAGTAGAGATACTGCCTTCTCCATCATTTTTGTAAACGCAGACTTTTCAAAACCATTTGCCCCGACTAATTCGGCAGCCCTCTGTTCGAGCTGAAGTATGTGAATTCTTGGCACAGCATCGAAATTGTATTTTTCTTTTCAGGGTTTCCTTTATTTCTTTTCTCATGGGCCTTACAAATTTGCAACTGCTGTTCGAGCGGCTTATTAGAAAATGAAAATCACTACTATTGATAAAGAGCACTTCTTGGTGCATGACCATTGGCACGTTCAAAACAAATGATATTTCTGCAGCACTCTCTTTAAAGAAATGATTGCGCAAATCCGTATTGGAATCACAACCATGTTTAAACCGAATATAAACAAAAAAAGGTCTCATTTGCTGAAACCCTTTACAGGACTATGTGATCCGGATTGGATTCGAACCAATGACCTACTGCTTAGAAGGCAGTTGCTCTATCCAACTGAGCTACCGGACCAAAGAACTTTGTTTTGAACAAAATTCAGAGAGCGGCAAAGATAAAGGAACGGTAATAAATTTTGAAACGAAATTGGGATCAATAATCAGTGGCGAAGTGGAAACTGTCAAGGAAAAGATCCTGTTTTTTTACATCAACATGGCCGATGTTCTTTACATACAAAACAGAAAGTATCCTGCCATTGGTATAACCCTTCACCTTCCAGTCTTTTTTTTGACGGTCCTGCCAGTAATCAACAATGGTTTTGGAAGTTTCCGAATTCCAGTCGGCATCATCGTGAATGCCTGTGTTGTGAAGAATGTAAAATGGCCCTTTTAATTTATCAATATAGGATTTCAATAAAATTTCAGCTTCGTCCAAACTATGCTCGCGGGTCATTTGAACACAGATCATTCCATAACTGACATTTTTTTCCTTGAATTCATGGAAATACAACTCATCGCCTGAGGCGGTGGTAGATGATTCCAGGCTTTCGTCAGAAGCTAATAAAGCGGAGCAACCGGTGTTGCCTATGAATTGATTTTTTACTTTTCTTCCGGAGGATACACGGAATAAAAAAGAAGTGGCTAAAAAGAGGATCAGGTTTTCCATTGGTTCGAATATTGGTTCTTACGGCTGTAAAATAAAAATTATTTTCGATACCTGATTATGAATAAAGAATTTTTCTACGGAAGCGATCATCTTACAGTTCAAAAGGCGCTATTACTGGCTGAAGGCTCGTTTCAGGGAATCATCAGTGCTGAAGTAAAGGCGAAGATTGAAAAGAGCTACCAGTACGTTCGGGAAATGATAGATGCTGGTAAAACAGTTTACGGAGTAACCACCGGTTTCGGAATTCTGGCCAATACAAAGATCAGCGAAGAAGACACGGCCACGCTCCAATATAAAATTTTACAAAGCCATAGCGTAGGAGTGGGAGAACCCATTCCGGTGGAGATCGCAAAATTGATGCTGATCACAAAAGTGCATGCTTTGTCGCAGGGATATTCAGGCGTGCAACTTTCAACCATTGAAAGAATTTTATGGCATATTGAAAGCAATATCATTCCTGTTGTTCCCGAAAAAGGTAGCGTTGGCGCATCCGGTGATCTGGCTCCGTTAGCTCATTTGTTTTTGCCTTTGATCGGTTTAGGAGAAGTGATTTATAAAGACAAAAAATATGCTTCTTCTGAATTGCTTCATCAATTTGGTCTGTCGCCAATTCAATTAGGGCCGAAAGAGGGATTGGCATTGATCAACGGAACGCAATTCATTTTATCCTTCGCCATCAAAGCAGTTCAACGCTTACAGAATTGTTTGGAAGCCGCCGATATTATTGGTGCTATGAGTTTGGAAGCATTGACAGGAACGAAAGCGCCGTTTGATGAACGACTGCATCGACTGCGACCTTATAAAGGGAATGAATTGGTGGCCCAACGGCTTCGTCTTTTGTTGAAAGGATCTGACATTATGCAAAGTCATGTGGATTGCGGGAGAGTGCAGGACCCTTATTCACTTCGATGCATGCCGCAGGTGCACGGTGCTTCACGAAACGCATGGCTGCATTTAAAAGAGCTAACAGAGATTGAAGCAAATTCGGTTACGGACAATCCAATTGTATTGGGAGAAGATGATACCATCAGTGGAGGCAATTTTCACGGACAGCCATTGGCGCTGCCCTTGGATTATAATTGTTTTGCTGCTGCAGAAATCGGGAACATTTCCGACCGCCGTTGTTATTTATTGCTGGAAGGAAAATGGGGTTTGCCCATGTTGTTGATGAATAACGTTGGATTGAACAGCGGCTTTATGATCCCTCAATACACAACGGCAGCACTCGTTACTGAAAATAAAACACTTTGCTTTCCGGCAAGCGCCGATAGCATTCCCACGTCCTTAGGACAGGAAGATCACGTAAGTATGGGAAGCATCAGCGGAAGAAAACTAAACCGTGTGTTGGATAATCTGGAATACATTCTGGCCATTGAATTGCTTTGTGCCTGCCAGGCTATTGAATTCAGGAGGCCTTTGAAAAGCAGTTCGCCACTGGAGTTTGCACATGAATATGTTCGCAGGTTTGTTGGCTTTGCAGAAGAGGACAGAATTTTTGCGAATGATATCAATGCCATCAAAAATATCATTTGCGATTTCTCCTTTGTAAAGAATGTAAATGAATTTGCTTCGTCAAAAGGAATTGAATTGAACAAAGGCTTTGAACAATTCACCGTTTGATAAAACAAATAAGAAGCTCTGAATTTCTTTTTCCTTGCTGGTTTTAATTTTTTACAAAGTGGAACCTTGTCATTTTATTTTGACAAATGTGTACGGGTCCATTTCTATAAATGGATTTTGTTTGGTGGTAATTGATTTTACTTTTCTATTGGCAATATCAAATTTTATAGAAAAGATCCCGTAGGCAATATTGTTATAAGTCATTAACCATTCACCATTGTCCATGTAATCCAGTGTTGCAGAAAGATCGGGTTTTGTACCAAAATTTATTTTCAGTTGATTGCCTATTTGACTGATAGTAATATTGCCGTACAATTTATTGGAATAAACACCGGCATAAGAAGTGACGGGCAATTCAGGCTTGGTGCCTTTTACTCTTGCCTTCCAGGTGCTGATCTCATTGATTTGTTGTTCCATCTCCCGGTTAAAGCCCCCCAGTTGCTGCATGCTTCGGTTTACATAAGGAACTCCCAGGTAAGCATCTAAAATTTGATAACGCAACAGTTCAAAAAAGCTTTGATTATCGTTATTGGTAAGAATGGCAATACCTAATTTTTCTTCGGGAACAAAGCAAACATTGCTCACCATTCCATCGGCGCCGCCGGTATGCCAAAAAATTTGCTTTCCATTATAGTCAGCAACAAACACACCTAATCCGTAACCACGGAAATGCATGGGATAAAGAGAAGACTTGCGGCTGCTTAAAACAATGTTTACATCTCTTGTTTTTTGGATAGCAGGCCAGGGAATAATTTGCTTTCCATTGTAACGGCCGCTGTCCAATTGCATCAACAGCCAGTGCGAAAGATCATTTACATTGCTGATGATACTTGCAGCAGGCGCCAGATTGTTCCAGTTATCATAAGGCAGTTGGTTTAATTGATTGGTGTAAGAAGTAGTATATGGTGTGGCTACATTTGGTTGTTTTTCCACTCCGGTTGAAAGCACCATAGTGCTGTTCATTTGCAACGGAGCAATAATAGTATCGTGAACAAAATTTTCCCACTGCTTGCCCGTAACTACCGGAATGATTTGTCCCGCAGTCATAAAGCAACTATTGCAATAGCCGAAATCCTGGCGGAATACCTGGTAAGGTTTTAGTAAACGCATCCGCTTCATGATCTCTTCACGGTTCAATGCACTGTTCAGAAAAGTAAAATCACCTTCAAAT
This sequence comes from Flavisolibacter sp., assembly GCA_025936195.1. Next base: position 3,670 of record JAICTW010000072.1, on the reverse strand, counting down.
GTTTTGGTGCCGATGCGGTGTGTAAGCAAATCGCGAACAGAGAGCAATTTAGAAGTAACGGTATCGTATAGCCTGTAAGCGGGAAAGTATTTTGTTACCTTGTCGTTCAACGAAAGTTTGCCTCTTGATTCCAATAAGGCCAGCGAAGTGCCGGTAAACAATTTGGTATTGCTGGCAATCATGAACAGGGTATTTTCATCAACCGGTTTTTGCGATTGAATATCCCTTACACCATAGCCTTTCATCACTACTACTTTCCCGTCTTTTACAATTACGATGGACAAGCCAGGGATATTCCAGTCTTTAATTCCCTTGTTGATATAGCTGTCAAGGCTATCCTGAATAAACGATGGCGTTTGTGCAAAAGCAGGTCCGAAGAAACTGCTTAGTAAAAGAAAGAGGCAGAGTTTTTTCATAATGGTAAACATGGAAACAAAGTAATTATTTTTTGATAATGCTGAATTAATTCCTCGAAACAAAAACTTTCATTTGCACTTCTTTTTGTAAAGAACCATTGTTATCAACGCTTTTTCAAAACGCGGGAATTATAAAACCGCTGGCATAAATTTTTTGTAAACCAACACACAAAAAACTTTTTATGAAAAAGAAACTTCTCTCTTTCGCCATTTGTTTGTCTGCTGCCTTGGTCTGGTCCTGTAATAATAGCGGTGATACAAGTTCTACCGGTACCGATTCCGGCAATATGACCGGAGACACTACAAACAATACTACCAATGCTAACACTACCAACACTGCTACCAACAACACACCGCTGAGCAAGGACGACTCATCCTTTGTAATGGAAGCAGCAGGAGGAGGCATGATGGAAGTTGAGGCCGGCCAGGTAGCTCAGCAACAAGCAGCCAACCAAAGAGTAAAGGATTTTGGCAGTATGATGGTTACCGATCACTCCAAAGCTAATGATGAGCTGAAGAGCTATGCTTCCGGTCATGGTATAACATTACCTTCTTCAATGCCTGCAGACGAGCAAAAGAAAGTAGATGATTTAAAAAAATTAAGTGGAGCTGCTTTCGATAAGAAATATGTTTCCATGATGTTGGACGATCATCAGAAAGATGTAGCCAAATTCAAGCAGGAATCTACCGGTGCCAATGATCCTCAATTGCAGCAATGGGCGGGAACTACACTGCCTGTTTTACAAAAACATTTGGATTCCATTCAGGCGATTAAGAAGTCAATGAAATGAGATTAAATCAAAATATAATTGAACCCTCCTTTTTGGAGGGTTTTTAATTTTAGCAAGCAAGGTTTTAACGAACAATGAAACTTGAATTTGAAAACTTTTTCTGTTCATTGCAGGAAAGACTTAAATAAAAGTTGAAAGAGATGGAAGCCTTTTTGTTTGAAAGAAATCTTTGAAAAGTTAGCTGGATGTATTATGTACTTAGCTGTATTGCTACTGCAATCGTCTGTTGTGGCCTGTGGCGCAGCAGGCGCCATCGCACGCTGCATCATTCCATAATCCTATTCAGCATTGTGTAAGTGTCATTACAATACTCAACAGTTTTCTGTTCGAAATACTTCAGCGCCGCAAAGGACCCAAAGAAGACGCAAAGACCGCAGGGAGAAATTATTTGTGTTCTGTGGTCACGATACCTATCGGGGACTCCGCGGGTTCTGCGTACTGAAAAAACTCTAACAACAAAAGAATGATTGAAAACAGTAATGCACTTTGCAAGTGCTGATAAGAGATAAGAACCCGGAACGGAGCGTCGCAACTTCAATCACATAGTAGCAATGCAGACCGGCCAAAATAAGTCTTCCAATAATTAAGGTCGCATTCAATTCTCAATCAAAAAAAACTTTCACTGTTTGATAAAACAATCTGCTTTGTACCATTGATGAAATCTGCCCGTTACTTCCTTCATTGTATCCGCGCAATCCAAACAAACCGGCAGCATTGCCTTTATTGATCGCTATTTCCATATAGCCTGCGCTGTTGAACATGACTAATTTTTCGCCTTGCGGAACATCAGCGTACGAACCGCTGATGCGTTCGATCATTTCATCTCTTTTAAAAACAATTTTAAAACGGCGGCCTTTTCGTTGCTGCTCAAATTGTTCCTGTGTGATGTTTACAATTACATTTTCAAAATTGTCAATGAAAATAATTTGTCCTTCTATCCAGTCTTCTCCCTGTGTTGGGCGCAACGGATTTTTTTCGATGTAGGAAGTATCCGGAATACCAATGCTCTGTACCGGCTGTCCGTTCAGTAATTGAGTGATGGCTTTGGCGGCAACATCAATGCAATACAAGGTATTTTTGATAGCCGTTTTCTCCAGCGGAACACCAATCACCATTTCGGGTTTTTCTTCCAGTATCATTCCCATCAAACCATTATCGGCGCAAAGAAGATATTGATCTTTATGAAAAGCAAGCAATAATTGTTCGGGCTTGGAATCAAACAAATTCACCAGCACAATGTGAAACGTAAACTCCGGAAAATTTTTGATGGCGTTTCTGCATACATAAGCTGCCTGAGGATAATTGAAAGGGGAGAGCTTGTGTGTAATATCAACGATCTGGAATTCAGGATTAATGCGAAGCAACCGTCCCTTAACGGCACCAACAAGATAATCTTGTTCACCAATATCCGATGTAAGCGTCACTAAGGGCATGAACGATTCAGAATTTCGAATTTAGGATTTGGAATTCCTGAAAATTATTTGATCAACTTTCCTTCCTTAAAGTAGAACTTTCTAATGAATTTATCGGCCAGTCCCGGAAAGAATTTTTGCATGAACACGGTTTCCTTCCCTGTAAAGGTCATCACCACTGATCTCTTTCTTTTTTGTATTGCATGTAAAATACGTTGAGCACATTCTTCGGCGGTCATCATTTGGTTTTCATCCATCGGACTCTCGCCCTGACGTTTTCCTTTTTCAGTTAAAGCTGCGTTGCGAATATTGGAAGTGGTAAATCCGGGACTCACCCACATTACATGCACACCATCACCGGCCAGTTCTGTTTTGATGGCTTCCAGCCAGCCCTGTAAAGCAAATTTGGAAGCAGAATAACCGCTTCTTCCCGGCAAGCCTCTGTAGCCGGCAATGGAAGAAATCCCAACGATGGTTCCTTTTCTTTCTATCAATGAATTTAAAGCATACTTGGTGCAGTACACGGCGCCGAAAAAATTGATGTCCAAAAGTTTCCTGATCACATCTACATCTACATCCTTAAACAAGGACCGCATGGAAATGCCTGCGTTGTTGATAAGAATGTCAATACTTCCAAAAACCTTCAGTGTTGATTCAATAAAATGCCTGCAGTCGTTTTCGCTACTCACATCTGCAACAACCGTATGCAAAGGGTAGGAGGGATATTCAGATTGCAGTTGGTATAATTTATCGTGTTGACGGCCACATGTGGAGACCTTGGCTCCCTGTGCCAGCAATGCATCCACCAATGCTTTTCCAATTCCATCAGTGCCGCCGGTAACAACAGCCACTTTGTTCAAAAAAAAGTTTGCCATAATTCGTGCGCAAACCTAATGAAGTTTCAGGTTACATGTTGCATGTTTCAGGCAGTATGTAAGCTGAAACTTGTAACGTGCTTCCCTCACAACGAACCCTTCCCATATTTTTTCATGTAAGCGATCAACCAGTCAACCACTTCATCATACGTTTCTTTTCCGTGCGGCTGATTGTT
>JAICTW010000490.1 GCA_025936195.1 Flavisolibacter sp. | reverse complement strand
GGGAACCACCTGCATGGCTTCTTCGTTCCATTCAAATTCTAACGTAACTAAATACTTGTTCATTGGCAGTACTAAATTAGGCAATTGTCCAATCAACGATCTGATTGGCCCATTCTTTCCGGTATGGTGTGCTGATGCGGATGTAATTGTCGGTATAGCCTTCCATGATGCCTTGCCCGGTGATGCCGTCTGAAGGAACGTTCTTCACATGATCTTCAAACAACACCTTTCTTATCTGGCCTATGTGTTGTTCAGTGAAGAATTGCATTTTCTTATAACTGAGGTTGCGTAAAATTTTATTTCTTTCGTGTCGTACATGAATCGGAACAACAGGTTGTATTTCCAAAGCTTTGGTGTTGTCTCTTTCCGAATACGTGAACACATGCAAATAGGAAATATCCAGCGAATGAAGAAAGTCAAATGTTTCTTTGAAATGCTGGTCGCTTTCAGACGGGAATCCAACAATAACATCAACACCAATAGCACAATGCGGCATCAATGATTTGATGATCGCCACCCGTTCGGCGTACAACTCTTTTTTATAGCGGCGGCGCATTAAACCCAAAATCTCATTACTGCCGCTTTGCAAAGGAATATGAAAATGCGGCATAAACTTTTTGCTCTGCGCCACAAATTCAATGATGTCTTTGGTAAGCAGGTTGGGTTCAATGGAAGAGATGCGGTAACGTTCGATACCTTGAACTTCATCCAGGTGTTGGATCATTGCATAAAAATCTTCTTCGCTTTTCTTTGCACCATTGTCGCCTTTGCCAAAATCGCCAAGGTTCACACCAGTCAGTACAATTTCTTTTACCCCTTTTTCTGCAAGCGCTTTTGCATTGCGAAGCACATTTTCAATCGTGTCGCTTCTGCTCTTGCCTCTTGCCATTGGAATGGTGCAAAAGGAACAGGAATAATCGCATCCATCCTGCACTTTCAAAAAAGTCCTGGTACGGTCGTTCAGTGAGAAGGAAGCATTGAATCGGCTGACATCTTCAATATCGCAACTGCTGATCTTCGCCGAATCGCCTTTGGCTAGCTCTCTCAAATGCATGCCGATGTTGAATTTTTCAGCAGCACCCAATACAAGGTCCACTCCCGGGATCTCCGCAATTTCTTTTGGTTTCAATTGAGCATAACAACCGGTGATGACGACCAAACTTTCCGGAGCTTTCCGTTGAATACGCCGTACGATCTGCCTGCATTCTTTATCAGCGTTGTCGGTAACAGAGCAGGTATTAATCACATACACATCGGCCTTATCGTCAAACTCTTTTTTCAAAAAACCTTCTGCTTCCAGTTGTCGTGAAAGCGTTGAAGTTTCTGCAAAATTGAGCTTGCAACCGAGTGTGTGAAATGCAACGGACCTCTGTTTTTCCATGGGCAGCAAAGGTAGCTAAAATGGGTTTGAGGATGGGAAGGAAAATGGGTTAGGAATTTGTTAAGGGAAGAAGTAGAATTTCAAAAGCAAAAAGTAGGAGAAGGAATGAAGGTGTAATGAATAATGACGAATTGTTAAAATGATAGAAGAAGAATGGTGCGTTTACGAGAGTAAATTGGATGATGATTCTTTTTTAAAGAAAAATAGCTGCACATGGAGGAGCGGAGTTCACCAAGGAAATCCTCAGCGTTCTCAGCGACCCGGCATGAAACTTAATTGCACAAAATGAACTTGAATATGTTGTATTATGGTATTGAAAAGGAAAAAGAATTGTGTTTGATTTTAAGAGCTATGGAATGTTTGTAAAAATGATGGTTTGATTTTTTGCCGCCATCTGTTTTACTACTGTTTTGCTGAAGTTGCGACGCTCCGTTCAGGGTTCAATAATTCTTATCATCACTTGCGACGTTCACTGCTGTTTTCATCAATCTTTAATTGCCTGTTTCAAAATGTTGCCCCTGGGCGGCTTATGAAATAATCATGATCCGTTCTTCTACCAGAACGTCGCTCCTACGGAGCTTTGCGCCTTTGCTGCTTTGAAAAATTTACAATGCAAAAATGAAGCTTGCACAATGCACAATAGAATTATCGAACCTTGAAGTGAGTGACACAACAGAAGACGATAGTAGTAATGCAGATGATTAGATAATTGTCAACTAACTTCTAAAACTATTTCAAACAAAAAATAGAATGCAAATAAAAATTAACAGCCTTAAGAAAGATTAAGAAAAGGAGAAGTTTCTCCGACTTAAGTCTGCCCTTCAGGGGACAGAGCGATTAGCTACATCGTTCAACTTTTATTGACAGTAAATTCCAGAGAAATTTAGAACGACCAATTATTGAATGTTCTCAACAATTCCTGCAATACCTTGTCCGCCGCCAACACAAGCGGTTACCATGGAATATTTTTTGTTCAAACGTTTGGCATCGTTGAGCGTTTGAATAGTGAGTTTGGCGCCGGTGCAACCCAATGGATGTCCCAAAGCAATCGCACCTCCATTGATGTTCACAATATCCGGATTTAATCCTGCTTCTCTTATTACAGCTATGGATTGTGATGCAAAAGCTTCATTCAGTTCAATCAGATCAATATCATTCAAATTCATGTTTGCCTGCTTCAGCACTTTTGGAATAGCAGCAACAGGACCCATGCCCATGATCCTTGGATGAACACCGGCAACAGAACAAGCTATTAATTTGCCAATCGGTTTTAATCCCAATTGATTCACCAAACGTTCACTCATCACAATTACAAATGCAGCGCCGTCGCTTGTTTGCGAAGAATTGCCAGCAGTTACCACACCGTTGGCGGCGAATACCGGTTTTAGTTTTGCAAGCACTTCCAGTGAGGTATCGGCACGGGGGCCTTCATCGGTATCCACAACAAAATTTCTCCTTTGCTTTTTGCTTTTTTCATCCAGATAAATTTCTTCAACGGTCATTGGTAAAATGCCGCTTTTAAAATATCCATTGGCAATGGCGTTCAATGCTTTCTTATGTGAGTTGAATGAAAACTGGTCTTGCTCTTCACGACTTACTTTATATTCTTTTGCCACTGCTTCAGCAGTCAATCCCATGCCCAGGTAAAAATCCGGTTCGTCTTTGGCAATCGAGTAAGCCGGAACAGTTTTCCATCCGGACGTAGGGACAAGGCTCATACTTTCGGTTCCGCCGGCAATAATACAATCCGCCATTCCCGTCCTGATCTTTGCAGTAGCAATTGCAATGGTTTCCAATCCGGATGCGCAATAACGGTTCACCGTCATGCCTGGTGTTTCCACACCTATGGCTCTTGCAGCAATAATGCGTCCCTCTTGTAAACCTTGCTCCGCTTCGGGAACAGCATTACCT
>JAICTW010000791.1 GCA_025936195.1 Flavisolibacter sp. | reverse complement strand
CAATCTTGTTCCGATTCCTAAATTCAACTGTTCCATTTTATTTAATTTTCTTTTTTTTGAAATAAAAACTTCGAAGCAACCTCATGACAATAGGTATAGTGAAAAGCAGGTAAAGGGCGGCCTTCTTATTGGCAAATAGATAGAGCAATGAAATTAGAAGAAAGATAGTGGGTGTGACAAAAGCCCGGACGAAAAAAAACTTTTTGTCTTCTTCCGGCAAGCCTTCTGTCAGATTACTTTTTGGGTTTGTAATGTGTCTCCAAAGCAATAAGTTCATTATTCCCAAGAAAATAATATTGCCGGCGTAAATGAGCATGGGTGTTTTAAGTAACCGAAAAATGTACTCACTGTAAAAGGCTGTGCTAAATGGCATTAATACAACTGCTAACAAAAAATAAAGATTAAGCCACAATAATCTCTTTGTATAATTTATCACATACCCAAACATACGGTGATGAATAGTCCAGTACAGGCCAATAAAAAAGAAGCTTACAAAAAAGCCGACCAGCTTGGGCATTAATTCATCCAGACTGTTAAGAAGCATTGCGTCGGTTGCAATATGCCTGTTGATAGGAGGCACTTTAATTTCTAATGCCAATAATGTAATAGCAATGGCAAACACTGCATCGCTGAACAAGATCATTCGTTCTAACTGGAATTCTTTTTTCAGTTCATTTTGAAGATGGTCGCTCATGTGGTATATGATTATTTGGTTTGGTTGGCTTTGAATACACGAATGAAATTTTCTCCCAAAATCTTATCAATATCTTTTTCAGAATAGCCCCTTTCCAACAATGCTTTTGTGATCAATGGAAAGGCAGTTACATCATTCAACGGCTTTGGCGCCGATTCTATTCCATCAAAATCAGAACCCAAACCCACATGATCCACCCCAATCAATTTTACTATGTAATCAATATGATCAATCAGTTGAGATAAATTTGGCCGGATGGCTTCGAATTCTTCGGAATAGCGTTTTGCCATTCTTTCTTCAATTTCATAGCCCGCCCATTTCAGGCTTTTGAGTGAATCCACTTCCTGTTGATGCCTCACCATAATTGCATTTCTGTTTTTCACATAATTGCTGTCCACAAAACCTGAATAAAAATTCACCTGGATAACGCCATTGTTTTTTCCTACAGCTTTGATCTGATCGTCTTTTAAATTTCTGGGAACAGGACATAAAGCGTAAGCACAACTGTGCGAAACAAGAACAGGTCTCGTTGTTGTATTGATCGCATCCCAAAAGGTTTGCTCTCCCACATGCGAAAGGTCAACCATCATTCCCAACTCGTTCATTCGTTTCACCACTTGTTTTCCAAAATCATTCAAGCCCTTATGTGCAAGAGAATCTTTCTTCTTTGTTTCGTCCACTGCGGACGTTGCCCACGATGTTGAATTATTCCATGTCAATGTCATGTAACGAACACCTCTTTTATAGAATGAATCCAGGTTATTTAAATTGTCTTCTATCATGTGACCACCTTCCACGCCCATCATGCATCCCAACTTTTTCTGTTTAACGGCTTGCTGTAATTGTTCCGGATTGGTAACGATCATCATCTTGTCCGGGTTTCTTCTCACAATCGCATATAAAGAATCAATTTCGATATTGGCGTATTTGAATGCTGTGTCTTTACCAAAACGTTCATCGCAAAAAATAGAAAACACCTGAACATCTACTCCACCTT
>JAICTW010000823.1 GCA_025936195.1 Flavisolibacter sp. | reverse complement strand
TGCAGGAAGCATCACCGTTTCTCTTACCAATGAAAAGAACCAGATTGTATTAAAAGTAAAAGACACTGGCGTCGGTATTCCTGACGAAGAATTACCTAAAATGTTTGAGCGTTTTCATCGCATAGAGCATACCATGGGACGAACCTATGAAGGCACTGGCATTGGACTTTCCTTGATCAAAGAACTGGTGAACCTTCATGGAGGCACTGTTTCGGTTAACAGTAAAATGGGCGAAGGTTCTGAATTTATTGTTTCAATTCCAACAGGCGAATCACATTTACCTGCTGAGCAAATCATCGAAACAGAACTGGACTTTGATGCTTTATTGGCAGAAGCTTTTATTGAAGAAGCCAACACATTGATTGAGCATTCCCCTAATAATAATGCATACCAAAATAAAGAAGAGCACTCCGCTATTGTTTTGATCGTGGATGATAATGCCGATATGCGGAAGCATTTAAGATCCATTTTGCAAAAGCATTATCATGTATTAACCGCCAACAATGGAATGGATGCTCTGCATCAAATACAAAAACATTCACCACAACTCATCGTCAGCGATATTATGATGCCGGTGTTGGATGGTATTCATTTGCTTCGATCAGTAAAAGAAAATCCGGACACCGGTCACATTCCGGTGGTATTGCTTTCTGCACGTGCCGGTGAAGAAGCAAAGATTGAAGGTTATGATATTGGCGCCGATGATTACCTGGTAAAACCCTTTTCGGCAAAAGAACTGCTGGCAAGAGTGCGTTCGCATTTGAACATGGCGCAGCTCAGAAAGGAGAATGAGACAAAGATCAAAACGTTGTTCATGCAGGCGCCTGCGGCCATTGCGGTTGTGCATGGGCCTGAACATGTTTTCACCATTGCCAATTCGTTGTATCAAAAATTATTCGGACGCACCGAAGAACAATTGATCGGTCGCAGTGTGAAGCAGGTTTGGCCCGAAATAAAAGAACAAGGCATGTATGAACTTTTTGATCAGGTATTTACTTCCGGAGAAGCCTTTGTAGCACATGAATTCCCCGCAAGCTTTATGGAAAATGGCTCCATGCGAAATGGATATTTCGATTTTATAGCGCAGCCGGTAAAAGATATAGGCGGAAAGGTGACGGACATAATGATCCATGCTTTTGAAGTGACCGAACAAATAACAGCACGTAAAAAAGTTGAAGAAAGTGAAAAGCGATTCAGTAATATTTTAATGCAATCACCTATGGCAATTGCCATTTTCAAAGGAGATAACATGATCATTGAAACCATCAACGAACCTATGATCAAAATTCTTGGGAAAGGAAGAAGCGGTATTGGTGAGCAATTATTAAATTATTTACCCGAGATAAAAAATGAAATTTTCCAGGAACTGTTGCACAAAGTATATACAACAGGAAAGGCTTTTTATGGAAATGAAGAGAAAGCAGTGTTGATTAGAAACGGAATAGCAGAAGATGTCTATTTCAACTTTATTTATCAGCCTTACACGGAAGCGGATGGAACCATTTCGGGCATTACGGTACTGGCAAATGATGTTAGTGAAGTAGT
>JAICTW010000077.1 GCA_025936195.1 Flavisolibacter sp. | reverse complement strand
CCTGGGCTTTGCCAACTGGAATGATAAAACAGATTATGCTACCGCCCAATCATCAGGATTTGTTGGTGCAGGTGTTGCCAAAGACCAAATGAAATTAAGAACAGGAAAATCGGTGAACGTAAACATCTGGATGTTCATGCAAAAGCTGAACATGATCAAGCATGTAGTGAATTTAAAATATGGACTTGGTATGGAATTAAACAATTACCGGTTTGAAGATGAACAAATACGGTTCACTAAAAATCCAACCGCCATTTCCATTGACCCTACACTAAAGGATGCCGAAAAAAACAAACTGGCTGCCGATTATATTACAGTTCCATTGATGTTGAATTTTAATTTCACACCCGGACAGAAAAAGGGATTTGGTCTCAGCGCCGGTGTTAGCGCAGGCTTTTTATACGATGCCCGCCAAAAAATTGTGGACAATGGAAAGAAAAACAAACTGCACAACGATTTTGATCTTGAAAAATGGAAACTTTCTTACATAGGTGAATTGAACCTTGGCCCTGTAAGGCTTTATGGTTCCTATGCCATAAACTCCATGTGGAGCAAAGGATTGGAGCAAAATCCATACAACGTAGGTATTCGCCTCAGCAGTTGGTAATTTACCTGTATATTTCGCCTGCAAAATCCCGCTAGGTTTTTACTGCGGGATTTTGTTTTTTTACAAAGGCTCGTTAAAAGATATGCACAGAAAAAATAAAACTAAATTTCGTTTCGTTAATCCAATGAATAACCGCTAAACCTGTTGAGTATGAAAACCACCGTTATGCTTTCCTGCCTTCTAATCGGCAGCACACTAACATTAGGCACTCACAACTTAGCCAACACTTCCGCCACTGGCAAGATCACTAAGAGCACCAGGTCCAGAAGAGCATTTTCGAAAACAATGCCCGTAGCACCGGTAAAGATTGTCATTGACAAATCCAATTACGAGTTATATGTGTACGACCAGGAAGGGTGGTTTGCTACGTATCCTGTTGTATTTGGGACTAGTAGTTTGGATGATAAAAAAATGGAAGGCGACCGGAATACTCCCGAGGGAAATTTTAAAATAGCGAACAAAAAAGTTCACGACAAATGGGACCGTTTCATGGGATTGGATTATCCCACTACGGAAAGCCTTGCAAAGTTCAGAGAACGTAAACAAAGAGGAGAAATTCCTTCCAATGCATCCCCGGGTGGTGGTGTAGGTATTCATGGAACCTGGCCACACGATGATTACATGATAGACAATTACAAGAACTGGACAAACGGGTGCATCTCTTTAAAGAACGAAGACGTTGAAGATTTGTACAGCTATGTGCCGGTTGGAACTCCGGTTTTCATTCATAAGTAAAGGCATTCATTTATACCAAAAAGGCCAGTACTATGATAACTTTCCTTTGGCGATCTGTTCCACCACTCCCGGATCCAGCAAGGTTGTTATATCACCAAAGTTATTCGTCTCTCCTTCTGCTATCTTTCGCAAAATCCTTCGCATGATCTTTCCGCTCCTTGTTTTAGGTAATCCCGGCACAAACTGAATTTTATCCGGCTTGGCTATGGGACCAATAATTCTTGAAACGGTTTGAACAATATCCTGCCGCATTCCTTCATCGTCACCACGATAATGATCACAAATCACATAAGCATAAATGCCTTGTCCTTTAATGTTGTGCGGATAGCCCACTACTGCACTTTCCACTACGCCGCTGTGCATGTTGATAGCATTTTCCACTTCGGCAGTGCCAATGCGGTGGCCACTTACATTCAATACATCATCCACACGGCCGGTGATTCGGTAATTACCTTCTTCATCTCTTAGGGCACCATCACCAGTGAAATATAACTCAGGATAAGTTGCAAAATAATTTTGACGGCAACGTTCATGGTCGCCGTAAGTGGTGCGGAGAATGCCGGGCCAGGGTGCTTTCATGCAAAGATTTCCCGCAGCAGGATTACCTTTTACTTCATTTCCGTTTTCATCAACTAAAAGAGGCTGAACTCCGGGCAATGGAATTGTGGCAAAGGTTGGCTTTGCCGGTGTTATGCCGGCCAGATTGGAAATTAATATTCCAGCGGTTTCTGTTTGCCACCAGGTGTCAACAATTGGACATTTGCCTTTACCAACATGCTTATCATACCAATGCCAGGCTTCTTCATTGATTGGCTCGCCAACAGTGCCTAAAACCTTCAGCGTTGAAAGGTCTTTTCCTTCCAGCGGTTTCAAACCAAAGCCCATTAAGGAACGAATGGCCGTTGGAGCGGTGTATAAAATATTTACTTTGTGCTTATCAACAATATCCCAAAACCTTCCTGCATCGGGCCACGTGGGAATGCCTTCAAACATTACCTGCGTTACACCGGCACTTAAGGGGCCGTAAACAATGTAACTATGACCGGTGATCCAGCCAATATCTGCCGTACAAAAGAAAATTTCGCCAGGCTGATATTGAAATGTATTCACGAAAGTATAGTTGGTCCAAACCATATAGCCGCCACAGGTATGCACTACTCCTTTTGGCTTGCCCGTACTTCCTGAAGTATATAAAATGAACAAAGGATCTTCAGCATCCATTTCTTCTGCCGGGAAGGAAACTACGCCTTCTTTCTCTACCTGTGTTTCGGAATATTCCATTTCATCTTCCCACCATACATCTCTTCCTTTGATCATGGAAACCGCGGTTCTTGTGCGGGTATAAACAATAACTCTTTTCACTGTTTTATTGCCAATCAGTGCATCATCAATTACCGATTTTAAGGGGATTACCTTTTCTCCCCTGAATGCGCCATCGCAGGTAATTACAAATTCCGCTTTGGCATCTTCCAACCTATCAGCAATACTTTGTGCGGAAAAACCACCAAACACTACACTGTGTATCGCACCAATTCTTGCACAACCCAAAACTGCATATACCAATTCAGGAACCATACCCATGTAGATGCAAACGCGGTCACCCTTTTTGACTCCATTGTTCTTTAGCATTTGTGCCACCTGGCAAACTCTTTTGTGCAAACGGTTATAGGTTACCACTCTTACTCTGTCGTTAGGATCATTCGGCTCCCAGATGATTGCAGGCTTTTCTCCCATTTTTTCCAAATGCCTGTCAATGCAATTTTCAGTAATGTTCAACTTACCATTGATGAACCATTTGATATTGGGCTCGGTGAAATTCCACTCTAAAACTTTGTCCCATTTTTTTCTCCAGTAAAAATTTTGAGCGACATCAGCCCAAAAATTTTCCGGTTGTTCAACACTTTTTTGATACGCCTCTTTGTATTCTTCAAATGACTTGATTTGGTATGGATAAGGTCTGTTCATATTGCTGGTTCTTTATTTTAAACTTTTGAAAGGTTTTGATCTGTTGGTTTCGCCATAATGCCTAAAGGCAAAACTACTTTACCATACACTTCGTTCAACAAAGTAGCTGTTGCGGTATAGATGGCTGATGCGCCGCACAAAATTCCTTCGTAACCAGTGAAGATTTTAAGGCTTGCATTACCGCTAGCATCACCAAGTGCTAACAGGAAAAATAAAATAGTAAGCGTTGCAAAAACAAATTGCAAAGCCCTGCTTATTTTAAGTGTTCCAATAAAAAGCAGTAAGGTAAAAATGCCCCACATAACGAGATAAGCCACCATTCCTTTTTCAGACGCAGCACCGATCCATCCTAATTTTGGCATCACTAACAAGGCCACTAAGCTTATCCAAAAAAATCCATACGAAACAAAAGCTGTTAATCCGAAGGTATTGTTCTTTTTGGCTTCCATAATGCCGGCAATAATCTGGGCCAGTCCGCCATAAAATAATCCCATTCCAAAGATCATCGAATTCATTTCAAAGATCCCTGCATTGTGCAGGTTCAGCAAAACGGTAGTCATGCCAAAGCCAAAAAGGCCTAACGGCGCAGGATTGGCAGTAGTGTCTTTTACTGCAATAACATTTGTGTGGTTCATGAGTTTTGGTTTATGAGAATGAAGATAACAATAACCAAGAAATTGAAGGCTGCTGAAGATATAAGAAAAATTAAGAAGGCTGCAATTGCCGTTTTACGTAGATATTTGCCTTGCAAATTTTTTGTTTAAACCATTTGATACCATGCAATCATACGAAAAACTTTTAGCGGCAAACAAAAATTGGGCAAACAGCATCAAAGCAGAAGACCCACAGTATTTTGAACGGCTTTCCAAACTTCAAACACCTGAATTTTTATGGATTGGTTGCAGCGATAGCCGTGTGCCTGCGGATAGAATTACAGGAACGCAACCGGGTGAGATTTTTGTTCATCGCAACATTGCCAATTTAGTAGTGAACACCGATGTGAATTTATTAGCTGTTTTGGATTTTGCTGTTACTGTTTTGAAGGTCAGGCATGTAATTGTTTGCGGACATTACGGCTGTGGTGGTATTAAAGCAGCCGCATCCCGGCAGGATCATAAACCTGTATTGAATATGTGGCTCCGCAATATCAAAGATGTTTATCGTTTATATCAAAAGGAGTTGGATGAAATAAAGGACGAAGAGAAACGATTGAATCGGTTGACTGAATTAAATGTACAGGAACAAGTTTATAACCTCGCCAAAACAACGATCATTCAAAAAGCATGGAAAAAAGGACAAATCCCTCATTTGCATGGATGGGTTTACGGTTTGAAAGATGGTCTCATTAAACCTGTATTTGAAATGACGGTTGGAACCCACATTGATCCTTTGTACGAATATAATATTTGAATTGATGACAGTCAGAAATAATTTTCCTGAATTGATATAGGTTTGCCAAATGTCCATAACTGTAAAAAGCCTCACTAAAATCTACGGCGAACAAAAAGCTGTAAATGATATTTCCTTCTCCATTCAGCAAGGCGAGATCGTTGGTTTTTTGGGACCGAATGGCGCCGGCAAATCAACTACCATGAAGATGATCACCGGTTACCTGGAACCAAGCATTGGCGATATTGATGTAAGCGGTGTTGATGTGAAAAAAGATCCGCTGGACGCCAAAAGAAAAATCGGTTATCTGCCGGAGTCCAATGCTTTATATTACGATATGTATGTGAGGGAATATCTCGGTTTCATTGCGGACGTTCATAACTTAAACAATAAGCAGCAGGCAATTGATAAAGCGATTGAACAAGTTGGGCTAACTCCTGAAAGCAAGAAAAGAATCGGACAACTTTCAAAAGGATACAAGCAAAGAGTGGGACTTGCTGCTGCATTGTTACACGATCCTGAAGTTCTGATATTAGATGAACCTACAAGCGGATTGGATCCCAACCAAATTGTTGAGATTAGAAACGTAATTAAAGAACAGGGTAAGAATAAACTGGTTTTATTCTCTTCTCACATTCTCCAGGAAGTAGAAGCAATTTGCGACAGAGTGATCATCATCAACAAAGGAAAAATTGTAGCCGACGATAAGCTGACTCATCTTCAGCAACGGTCTTCTTCAAGTGTGGTTCGTGTGCAATTCAAAGAAGCATTGGAAGAAGAACAGCTCAAGCGATTGGCTGCCGCAAAATCAGTCAACAAAATTGATGCACATACCTGGAGCATCGAAACCAATGATCCGGACACAGTGCGTATCGAATTAAAAAGATTGGAGAGAGAAAACAATCTTGATATTGTTTCTTTGCAAAGCGAAAATCAAAGTTTGGAAGAAGTTTTCCGTTCCTTGACGAGTAACGTAACAGAACGTACCAGCGAGTAACACTACGACGAACTGCAATATGAATAAGCTCAGCCGGTAAAAATTAAAACATTAATACAAAACAAATCAAACTATGAGTTACATAGCCGAAATTTTTGCAAGACAAATCCTTGACAGCCGAGGAAATCCAACAATTGAAGTAGATGTTGTTACCGATGAAGGCGGCTTTGGCCGTGCTGCCGTTCCAAGCGGCGCCAGCACCGGCATTCACGAAGCAGTTGAACTAAGAGATAACGATAAAAAAGTGTACCTCGGAAAAGGTGTGTTGAAAGCGGTATCCAACGTTAACAATATTATTGCTCCCGAACTGGAAGGTTATGATGTTGCCGATCAAACCGGCATTGATCAATTGATGATTCAGTTGGACGGAACAGAAAACAAAGGCAAGCTGGGTGCTAATGCCTTACTTGCTGTAAGCATGGCTGTCGCTAAAGCCGCTGCCGAAGAAGCAGGACTTCCACTCTTCCGTTATGTTGGTGGCACCAATGCCAAGACACTTCCCGTTCCCATGATGAATATTTTGAACGGTGGCGCACATGCCGATAACAAAATAGATTTCCAGGAATTTATGGTAATGCCGGTTGGCGCTTCTTCTTTCAGTGAAGGTTTGCGTTGGGGCGTTGAAATCTTTCATGCATTAAAATCTGTACTGAAGAAAAAAGGCTACAGTACCAATGTTGGCGATGAAGGTGGCTTTGCTCCTAACATTGGCTCCAACGAAGAAGCTATTGAAACAGTATTGGCTGCTATTGACGCTGCCGGTTACAAAGCCGGTTCGCAAGTGTTCATTGCCATGGATGCTGCTAACAGTGAATTGTATAAAGACGGAAAATATGTTTTTCATAAAAGTGATGGCAGAAGCATGAGCAGCGAGGAATTAGTAAAATACTGGACCAATTGGGTGAATCAATACCCGATCGTTTCTGTGGAAGATGGAATGGCGGAAGATGATTGGGGTGGATGGAAGATGCTGACAGAAGCCATTGGGCACAAAGTGCAATTGGTAGGCGATGACCTGTTTGTAACAAATGTGAAACGCCTTCAGCAAGGCATTGATAAAAATATTGCGAATGCGTTGTTAGTGAAAGTAAATCAAATCGGAACCATCACCGAAACCATCAATGCAGTTACGCTGGCGCAGCATAATGGTTACAACACCATCATGAGCCATAGAAGTGGTGAAACAGAAGATACTACTCTCGCTGATTTAGCAGTGGCTTTGAATTGCGGACAAATCAAAACAGGTTCTGCATCCAGAACAGACCGTATTGCCAAATACAATCAGTTGATCCGCATTGAAGAACTGCTAGGAACATCGGCTTATTATCCTTCCAATAATTTAAAGTTTGGAAAATAAAGTTCATGAATTTGCAAAAGGCTGTCTCATTTGAGGCAGCTTTTTTCTTTGCACATCTCAAACAGAACAGTGCAGAGGTTTTAAAATGAAGTCGTAGAAACTATAAGGATTCTGACCGAAACTTAACAATTGAAACGGTTATGCAAATCCGCTTTATTGTACAAGTCTGTAAATTTGCAACAAATCCATAAAGCATGAAATTTGATAAGATTCATAATAAAGGACAGGCTACATTATTTCAAAATCCTGCTTTGGAATTTTTGACCAAAACACACCCCCTAGTGATCTGGGGAATGTATTTGCCGGTGATCATTGGCTTTTCCTATTATGCCTCTTTCCGGTTTGAAATGAATGCCGGAAAAATTGCTATTTTGTTTTTAGCGGGTATGTTCTGCTGGACTCTTTTCGAATATATCATGCACCGCTGGGTATTTCACATGATCGCCGAAAGCGAAAGAGCACAGCGGATTGTTTACGTAATGCATGGCAACCATCATCACTTTCCCCGCGATAAAGAACGTTTGTTTATGCCGCCTGTGCCAAGTCTCATCGTTTCTTCTACCATTTTTGCATTGATGTATGTAACCATGCAGGAGAATGCTTTCGTTTTTTTTCCGGGTTTTATTTTCGGGTACCTGTTATATGGCTCCATGCACTACGCTATTCACGCCTGGAACCCTCCTTTCAAATGGATGAAGCCTTTATGGCGTAACCATCACCTGCATCATTATAAAGATGAACACAAAGGATTTGGTGTGAGCACCACTATTTGGGACAGAGTATTTGGCACTATGTTCGACCTTAAAAAAGAAAAGGAAGACAAAGAAAAAGTGGCTGCCCTGATGTACTCGAAAAAATAAAAGGGAACCCTTAGTACAAGAGCTAGACCATCACCAAACATTTACTACTGCTTTTCCTGGTACTCAGAGTACGAAATCTTTTCATCATGGGACAAAAAAAGCTGGTTCGTTTTGCGGAGCTGGAAACGTTTTCAAATGTGTTGCAATATCCCGTGCGAATGCCCGGCACATGGAGCCATTTTTTTGAAAATAAAAATCCTCTTGTTCTGGAACTGGCCTGCGGCAAAGGCGAATACACCATTGGTCTTGCACAACTTTATCCAAACAAAAATTTTATAGGTATTGATATTAAAGGAAACCGCTTGTGGGTTGGGGCAAAAAAGGCCATTCAATATCATTTGAATAACGTCGCTTTCTTGCGCATACAAATTGACGGCATCACCGAATACTTTGCCACGGAAGAAGTGGATGAGATCTGGATTACGTTTCCCGATCCT
>JAICTW010000132.1 GCA_025936195.1 Flavisolibacter sp. | reverse complement strand
TTCCGTAGCCCATTGTGTATTCATCAATACAATTATCAACTACTTCTTTCACTAAAACATAAATACCATCATCGGGGCTTGAACCATCACCAAGTTTTCCAATATACATTCCGGGGCGAAGACGAATGTGTTCTTTCCAGTCGAGGCTTTTGATACTCTCTTCGGTGTATTCAAAGAGATTTTTTTTAGTTTCTGCCATAGGACAATTTCAATACAATTTGGTAAAAATAAACCTATTGAACCATCTGTATCACCACCATAAATTCTGTTGAAAAGTTTATGGAACAGATATTGCCGCTCCATTTGCAATTCTACTCACTATAAAACCGAGGTAAAAAATTCAACAAAGGTTTAAACAAACAGTAGTGACATATATTGATTCAACGGCGGGCAAATATAGTAAAAAGAAGGCAGCATTTTGCTAAATGTTTTAGCTAATTTCAAAATTTTTTCCCTCTCTTCACATATCGTAAACGAATGATTGTCAACTAACTGGAAGCTTAAATAAATTTTATTTGCAAACCCGTATTTCTGAAGTTAAAACCCTTAATTTTGACGCATACTTAGGCACGGAATTTTAAAGCCTTATCACCAGAACTTCTGTCCTTACACCCAGACAATTCTACTTATAACCTGTTAGCTTACTAACCCATAGTAAAAGTTAATAACCACCAAAAATGGAGGATTGAAAATGTATTCGTATGGATTATTGGAACCAGGATGCTATTACCTGGTTCAGGAAAAAACAGACTCACCCATTGAATTGATCAAAGTGACAGTAGAATCTGACCACTGCATGTATATATTTAAATACAACGACGAAATTTCTACAGAGTGGAGAAAAAAAACCGATCAGCTCTGCGATATTATTGAGTGCTTAAGCGATGAGATGGTTGAAGCCTGGGAAAAACATTACAACAGTAGTGAAGAATCTTACTACGAGGAGGATGATGAATAAACGGTTTACAGTTCACAAGTTCACGAGTTAGCTTTCGACTTAGAACTTGTGAACACTAAACTATCGAATAAATACTCTTCTCAATTCCAAAAGATTTAATGCATTTGCAGGAAGGCCCTGAACGCTGGGCCGAACCAAATGTATCACTTCATCATACCAAAGTGGAACAACCGGTGCATCGTTGATCATCACCTGGTCGGCACGGCGGTAAAGCTGGTAGCGGACTGAATCATTAGTTTCAGTGATTGCCTTTTCAAACAGCGCATCAAATTCCGGATTCTTGTATCGTGTATAATTAGGCGGCGCTGGATTTTTAGAATAAAAACAGGAAAGATAATTTTCCGCATCAGGATAGTCGGCAATCCAACTGCCGCGAAAAAAAACCGATTTCGAATTGGAAGTAAGATCAAGCAAAAGAGATTTTTGAACCACATCTACCTGCACTTTTAATCCCACCTCTTCCAATGCTCTTGCCACGTAGCTGGCAACTTCGGAGTAGATGGGAATGGTTTGTAATTTAATGACGGGCATGTTTTGAGCATTGTAGCCAGCCTCTTTGATCACCTTTCTTGCCAGATCAGGTTGATAAGTATAACCCTTCACTTTTGTGGAATCGAACGAAGGCAAACCTGCCGGAACAAAACCCGATTGTGCCGGAATGCCCAACGAGTTTCTCAGATACAAAACCATTTTTTCCCTGTCAAATCCGTAATTTATAGCCTGACGGATTTTTTTCAATCGTAGTGGAGAATTCTTCACCAGCGCATTGGAAGTATCCACCAAAATCCCGAAGTATTCAATGTTTAGATAAGGATGTGTTTGTAACTGTATCTTGCCCTGCCAATCTTTGCGAAGCGTTCCTTTTTTGGTAAGCACTTCATCTTTAAAAGAGGCATCTATATCATTGATAAAATCCAGTTTCTTTTGGCGGAACAACAAGAACTCTGTTGCCTTGTTATCATAAAAACTTATTTTGATACCGTCGAGATAAGGCAATCGCCTTCCGCTTTCATCGGTTTCAAAATAGTTTGGATTTTTTTTCATCACCAATGCCTGTCCTTCTTCCCACGCCACAAATTGAAAGGGTCCGGTACCAACAGCATGCCTGCGAAAATCCGTTCCGTATTTTTCAACTGCTTCCTGTGGAACCACCGAACAATATTGCATGGATAAAATACCGAGAATAGGTTGATAAGGGCGAACCAATTTTAATTGGAAAGTGGTATCATCAATAGCTTTAAATCCATCAAGGCTATCCACCTTGCCATTGAATATCCATGCGCCAGGACTTGCCGTTGTTTTATCAACAATCCTTTTAAAACTATACTCCACATCGTTCGCCGTCATCTTTCTTCCCTTTCCATGCGGGAAACAATCATCATTATGAAACACCACATCATTGCGCAAATGAAATGTGTAGGTTCTTTTATCATCCGAAATCTCCCATCGTTTGGCCAACGAAGGAACAATATTCAGTTGGCTGTCCACTTCCACCAATGTATTATACAATTGATGAACAGCCCACATCACCGACTGGTTTTTTGCAAAGGCCGGATCTATGGAAGCAATACCTGTTTGCTCGTTGTAATGAAAAACATTCTGGCTCTTTTTTTCACTGTGATAACAGGAGACAATGCAGAAAGAGAAAAGAATTATTGTTAAAGATTTTTGCAAGTGGCGCATGTTGTAATCAAAAGCGGTCTAAATTAGACAAGTATTTGTTTGAATAAATGCCCCGCCATAAAATGAAAGCACAATTTTTATTTCTTGTATTGAGTTTTTTGTTTTTGTCTTCCTGTTCTTTGGCGCAACCATTGAACCGCAAAAATAATTTCACACACCAGGATACTTTACGCGGCACCGTTGGACCGGAAAGAGCCTGGTGGGATGTATTGCATTACGATGTCAATGTTACACCTGATTATGATTCAAAAACGATTGTTGGTAAAACAACTATTCAATACAAGGTTCTTCCCAATCAACGATCAGATTACATGCAAATAGATTTGCAAAAGCCACTAACCATTGATTCTATTTTTTACGACGGAAAAATGTATATCAATTATCCGGGAAAGCCTTATTATAATGAAGGCAATGTTTGGCACATTCCTCTTCCGCGTGCCACAATAAACAGCACTCACACCATTGGCATTGTTTATCACGGCAAACCAAGGATAGCAGTAAACCCACCCTGGGATGGCGGATGGATCTTTACCAAAGACGCACAAGGCCGTCCATGGATGTCCGTAGCCTGCCAGGGATTGGGCGCATCGGTTTGGTATCCATGTAAAGATCATCAAAGCGATGAACCCGATAAAGGAGCAACACTCACTATAAATGTTTCGAATGACCTGGTGGCAGTTGGTAATGGAAGATTAGATTCCAAATCAGCCAGCCCCAATTCAACATCGTACACATGGGAAGTAAAATCTCCCATTAATAATTATGACATCATTCCTTACATCGGACATTATGTAAACTGGGGCGATACATTGCATGGCGAAAAGGGAATACTGGATTTGAACTATTGGGTTTTGGATTATGATCTCGACAAGGCAAAAAAACAATTTGAACAAGTGAAGCCCATGCTTCGTGCTTTTGAATATTGGTTCGGGCCTTATCCTTTTTACGAGGATGGCTACAAATTGGTGGAAGCTCCGCATTTGGGAATGGAGCACCAAAGTGCCGTTGCTTATGGCAACCATTTTATGAATGGCTATTTGGGAAGAGATTTATCAGGAACCGGTTGGGGATTGAAATGGGATTACATTATTGTACACGAAAGCGGACATGAATGGTTTGGCAACAACATCACTACGAAAGACATCGCCGATATGTGGGTGCATGAAGGCTTTACCGACTATTCGGAAGCTCTGTTTATTGAATATTATTACGGCAAACAGGCTGCGGATGAATATGTGCAGGGCCTGCGAAAAAATATTTCCAACCAGAACCCGATCATTGGCTTATATGGAGTGAATAAGGAAGGCAGTGAAGACATGTATTACAAAGGCGCCAATCTTTTGCACACCATCAGGCAGGTAATTAATGATGATGAAAAATTCAGGCAGATATTAAGAGGATTGAATAAAGACTTCTACCATCAAACCATTACTTCAAAACAGGTGGAAGATTATATTAGCCAGAAAAGCGGAAAGGACCTGAGCAAAATTTTTGATCAGTACTTACGCACCACTCAAATCCCAACACTGGAGTTAAAAGCAGATGGTGACAAAATAAAATTCAAATGGACCAATTGCATTGCCGGCTTCAACATGCCGGTGAAATTGACCAATGGACAATGGATCTATCCTACAACAACAGAGCAAAAAATAAAACTGGAAGGAATTGATCTTTCAGGTGTTGATGTGGATAAGAATTTTTATATCAATGTAAAGAAGAATTAGGTCTTTCAGGATTACTTAGCATTCAACCGCATAATGTTGTGTATCACATTTTTATTTTTCATTGAATACAACTAATCTTGCCAAACTAATTTTCCTGTTCATCCTGTAAATCCCATTCAATCCAGTTCATACAATGAGCACCATCCGCAGGCAAAGCATTATTTCTTCCGCTGTTGTTTATTTTGGCTTTGTCCTGGGTTTTGTGAACACGTATTTGTTTACAAGGCAGGGCGGCCTGACCAAGGAGCAATTTGGCCTGACCAACACCTTCATTGCTTTTGCCAGCATTATGTTTTCGGTCGCAGGACTTGGAATGCCGGCCTACATCAGCAAATTCTTCCCTTATTATAAATCGCATCTGCCCAATAAAAAAAATGACCAGCTTAGCTGGGCCTTGCTTTTTTCCTCCATTGGCTTCCTGGTTGTTATTATCATTGGTGTTTCGCTAAAACATATTTTAATAGATGTCATTTTTAAAAATTCCCCGGAGCTTACCAAATATTTCTACTGGATATTCATTTTTGGTTATGGCTATACCGTTTACATGATCATGGAAGCCTATACCTGGCTGCAACGCAAGCCTGTGCTCAGTAATTTTTTAAAGGAAGTCGTGCTTCGGTTGTTTGTTACAGTTCTCATTGTTCTTACAACACTTGAAGTCATTAAAAGCTTCGATGTTTTTATTGGCCTTTATTCCTTTACCTACATTGCCATCACCATTGTTTTATTCATCTTCTTTATTAAGCGGAAAGAACTGCATTTCACTTTTTCGGTGAGCAATGTTACCCGCAAATTCCGGAAGAAAATTCTGCAATTGGTCTCCTATGTTTGGGCCGGCGGGTTGGTGTTCAATATCGCCAGCGTTTTTGACACCATTGTTATTGCAGCCGTAATGCCGAACGGAATGGCCTTTGCGGGAATTTATTCACTGGCACAAAATATTTCCAGTTTGATCCAGGCACCACAACGTGCTATAATTTCTTCTGCCATAGGTCCTTTATCACAAGCATGGAAGGATAAAGATTATGGCAAGATCAATCGTGTTTATCATCGCTCGTCAATCAACCAGCTCATTTTTTCCTGTGCCATGTTCAGCCTTATCTGGCTGAATTTTGATGATGGCATCCGCAGCTTTCATCTTCAACTGGATTATAAACAGGCCAAATGGGTTTTCTTTTACATTGGCCTTGCCAAGATCTTTGATATGGGAACAGGCTTGAATGCACAGATCATTGGCACGTCCACCTTCTGGCGTTTTGAATTTACGAGCGGAATGATCCTTCTGGCGCTTACACTTCCTCTGAACTACGAGCTGACAAAACACTACGGCATTATTGGTCCTGCGTTTTCCAACCTGATCTCCTTCAGTATTTATAATGCCATCCGTTATACATTCCTGTTGAGAAAATTTAAGATGCAGCCGTTCACGATGAAATCGGTGTACACTATTTTATTGGCAGGAGGAAGTTATTTGATTTGCTATTGGCTGTTCGATAACCATTTTGGATTTATCTGGATCGTTTTGCGGAGCAGCTTATTCATAGCATTGTTTGCAGCGGGCATGTTCCTGCTCAGGCTTACACCTGATGCGTTGCCGGTTTTATTAACAGTAAAGAAAAGATTAAGGCTTGATCGTTGAAGCGGTGGTTTGATCCGTTTGATCTATGCGTCCGGCACCAATAAAGCGCTTCATCCAATAATCTTCATAAAGGTCGCTGATGGTAACGCCGCTGCTGGAAGCATGAACAAACTTATTATTCTGAAGATACATGCCCACATGCGATACACCGCCGATAGTATTGAAGAAAATGAGATCGCCTTCTTTTAATTCGGCACGTGAAATTCTCTTTGTAAAATCGTATTGCTCTCTTGCCGTGCGAGGAAGCGTGATGCCATACAAACTGGCAAACAAAGTCTGCATCAGCGCAGAACAGTCAATGCCGTCTTTTGTAGTGCCGCCAAGATGGTATCTGGTTCCCATCCATTCGTCAAGCACTTTAAAAAGATTCAGGTTAACTGCCTGCTCCACTTCTACATCTAATAACAAAGCATATTTTAACTGAAGAACGCTTGCATTTTCAATGGAAGAAGTTTCTGTAGCAGCAGGAGCAACGGTTTTCTTTTCGGCAGTAAATATACTTTGAGAAAAAACAGACTTGGGGTCTGAAGCATTGTTCTGATCGCTGGAAGCCTGAACAGTAATATCGTCCAAAAACTTTACATCTTTTTTTTCAGTAGCTGAAGGAGTATGTTTTCTCTTTTGAGCCTGTGCAGGCGTAATCGCTCCCAGGCTTAGGAAGAGAATGGTGGCCGTGAAGAGGATGCATTTGCTCATAAGGTTTTCTTTAGGTTTAATTGGATAGTGGTTCGACGAAAATAGAAAAATTTTTCCACAGGTGTGGACTAATTTCAACGTTCTCTTGTAAGTTTTATTGCCTTCTTAAGCTGTAAATTGCACGTCTAACCTTTTCGCACCCGTTAATTTGATACCGATCAAGAGGAGTTTACGACATGAAGTTTTCACATTTACACGTTCATACTCAATATTCTTTATTGGATGGGGCTGCTTCTATTCAGTCGCTTTATAAAAAGGCAATCGATGACGGAATGCCGGCTTTGGCTATTTCTGACCACGGAAATATGT
>JAICTW010000277.1 GCA_025936195.1 Flavisolibacter sp. | reverse complement strand
TTGCCGGAACATTCAGAGCCCTTAAAAACTCAGTCCGAAGTGCTAACTTTCATCAACCATGTGCAGACTTCATTTGTAGAACAACTAAACAAACCAACATTGAAAACAACAAAACTTTTGCTGCTGTTTCCCATCACCCTATTATCCTTTGTTTCCTTTTCGCAAAAAAATAAAACAGCCATGCATTCAGCAAATCAAAACCGGCTAAAAGTATCCGGTGATCAAATCGTAAATCAAAAAGGCGATACCGTCCTCTTACGCGGCTTTGGACTGGGAGGAATGCTGCACATGGAAAATTTCATTGACGGTTATCCCGCCAACGAAGAGGCCATGCGTGAAGGTTTGCAAAAGGTACTGGGAGAAAAAAAATACAAGCTTTACTTCGATACATTTCTGAAAAGCTATTTTACCGAAGCCGATGCAGCCTATATACAAAGTCTTGGACTGAACCTTGTTCGCATACCCATCAACTATCATCTCTTTGAAGATGATATGAATCCCGGGGTAATTAAAGAAGAAGCCTTTGCTTATCTCGACAGTGTCATAGAAAGATGTGCAAGACACCAGGTCTATACGATTATTGACCTGCATGCATTACCCGGATCGCAGAACCAACACTGGCATAGCGATAATCCCACGCATGTTGCCTCGTTCTGGATACACAAGGATTTTCAGGACAGGGCCTTGCATCTTTGGGAAGTTATTGCCAAACGCTATAAAAATGAACCCTGGGTAGCGGGCTATGATTTAATTAACGAACCGGCTGAGCCGAGCGGTGAAAAGCTTTTCCCTTATTACAAAAGATTGCATAATGCCATTCGAAAGATAGACCCTGATCACATCCTGTTTTTGGAAGGTGACCGCTATGCTGTTGATTTCAGCAAGTTCACAGGAATATGGGACAACGTAGTTTATACCAATCACGATTATGCTACTCCCGGTTTTATTTCGGGTGGCGACTATCCCGGAACCACACGTGGCAAATACTACGACAAGGATACACTTGAAAAAGATTTTTTGAAGAAGAGTGAATTCATGTTTTCGCATCATGTGCCTTTATGGGTAGGTGAGTTTGGCCCCGTGTACACAGGCAATCCTCAAAAAGATGAAATGCGCTACCAGGTATTGAAAGATCAACTGGCTTATTACAACAAATACAAAGTAAGCTGGTGCATCTGGCTGTATAAGGATATGGGCTTGCAGGCCATCATGCATCAAAAAGAAACCACACCCTACATGCAACTGGTTTCAAAATTCCTTGCACGAAAAGATTCTCTTGGTGCTGATGCCTGGGGTTCCACTGACAAAAATATCAGGCAGGCTATTGCTCCGCTGGAAGAACTGATCCAAAAAGAATTTCCCGACTACGAGCCTTACCCGGGCGGCCAGCAAAGAGAAA
The DNA here is from genome assembly GCA_025936195.1 of Flavisolibacter sp. The sequence continues at coordinate 3,459 of JAICTW010000277.1, read as the reverse complement.
TAGCGCTCCTGGTGAGGCATATACTCATTTCAGAAGCACTCCTTCCCGAATATTGCAATTTATTCAAAGGGCTGAATGAAGAACAACTCATTGCACTAGCCCAATCCTTCCGTTTTGAAAACTATGTGAAACGAACAAGACTTGAAGATATATTAACCGGAAGGGAGAAGTGAGTGTCACTTGCGTGGTATGTTGCAAGGGAAGAGTTATTGATAATCATTTCTTTTACTTTCTTCCCTATGAAATGTTCACTTATTGACAATCATTTGCTGTTGGGTAGTAAAGAAGTTGACAACATCGGGAGACCTGTCTTTAAGCCGGTTCAATGTGGTGCGATCGCATTATGCTCACAAAACTTTCTTTATCGGGTGCTCCCTGCGCAGAAGCCTGGTGAACGGTTCTGAAAAACTTTTCCAATCCGGAGGGACTGGTAAGCATTACCAATTTGCCGGTTGTTTCACCTACATTTTTAAAACTATGAGGTACTCCTTTAGGCCCATGGGCAAAACCACCGGCGCCTAATTCAATCCGCTCACCATTCAATGTAAAAGCAAAATTTCCTTCCATTACGTGCCACCATTCATCCCAGTCTTTGTCAATGTGTAAACCCCCTCCTACATTTGGAGGGACCGTTAACTCAAACACACTATAAGCATCATTTGTTTGTTCGCCACCGATTTTTACAGCAATGGAGTTGCCGGATACCGAAAGGATTTCGTCCCGCGAAACAAGGGGATTTGCGGTTGTTGATAATTTCGTTTGCATCATTTCAATTTTATGGATGCAAATTATTCCGCTGGCACAGAAAGGCAGATCACTGAAAATGGTGATTTTCTGAAAGACTATTCAATAGATGCGGCCATGGATTGACGCACCATCTGCGGTGCATTTTTTACACTTAGCTTGTGCAGAATATGTTTCCGGTGGCTTTCAACCGTATGCCGGCTGATGAATAACCTGGCTGCAATTTCTTTGGAAGAAAAACCTTGTGACACCAATTGCATGATTTCTTTTTCACGTACCGTAAGCAAGGCCTGATTTTCCAATGCAAGTGAAAGTTCTTCTTTTATTGTTTGACGACTTTTAACGGGAGCGAGTAGTTGTAACAGCTTACTGTTCTTACGGCTTTCTTCTATAAGAGAAATATGTTGGTTCAGCTCTGCCTGTTTTGCGGCTGTGCAATCATCAAACAACAACAGAGCCGCATCAATATGCCGGTCGGGTGTAACGGAGAGCACAATTACCTTTTGATGGATCCACATCCATTTTCCGTTGTGATGTTTGATACGTGAGCAACATTGATGCATTGCTTCTTCCCTGGATTCTTTCCAGGTTTTGGCATTCAGTGTGGAGGTTTCGGCAAATTGAATGAAAGCCGGCAGGTCATCAGGATGCATGTGCTTTAATAAAAACTGCAGATCTCCTTCCAGGAAGGATCTCCTGGGGTAACCAAATACTCTGGTGAAATTACGGCTTAGAAAAGCGGTGCCTGTGTTGTTGCCGCACCGGGTAAATGCAGCTACTGTGGTTTCTCTAAAATGAAAATGACGGAGCAGTTCACCACACATGCTTTTATACGCATCATCGTATTCAATAAACCGCTGTAATTCATCTTGCACCATAGGCCTCTGTTTTCATTTATGAAGCTAAAGAATAGTTTGACGGATCGTATAGGTACTGTCATAATTATTGCACTTCCATTTTCATACCGTTGTCATACATCAGCCATACTTCAACTATACTTTAGGTGTGGACGAGGATACTATTATTTTATGACAAGCTGGTTTAAAGAGGGAGTTGCTTTTTCCAAAAGAGTTCACCCGCTTTTGCATTGCATTGTTCAATCCTGCTCTTTCTTTTTTACTTTCCTGACCATCCTTTTTACTTTCTTTGGTGTGTGCTCTTCCTCTCCCAATAAAATACCCCAGGCCTGCAAGTGAGGTACACGGTCGAATATAACTTTGGCGATGGCGAGATAGGGAATGGCCAGGAACATCCCGGGAATGCCCCAAAGCATTTCGCCGATAACCACGCCCAGAATAACAACCAGAGGATTGAGCTTTACCTGCGAGCCCACAATCTTGGGCATCAGTAAATTACTGTCGAACAGATGAATGCCAACAATAGTAAGAGCCACATACAAGGCGTGTTGACCGTCGGAGGTGGCAAAGGTGATGCCTGCGCTGATCAGTAGCGCTGTAAAGATGCCCACATAGGGAATGAGGTTTAAAACACCAACGAGAAGGCCCAGGAGAAACACATATTTAATTCCAAGGATCGCAAAAATAGTACAGGCAATAATGGTGATCGCACCCATTTCGAGAAACAAACCGGTGATGTATTTCCGAATGATGTATTTGATTTGCCCAGCAATATCGTAGATGATGCTTATATATTGCTCCGTAAAAGCGGTTACTATAAAACGCATGAGCAGCCTTCTGTACAACAGAAGAAAAATAGTGTACAGCAGGATAAACACCAGGAGTAAAAAGATTGCGGATAAGGAAAATACTGTTTGCCCGATCAACCCGGCACTGGAGCTCAATGCCTCCTGGCTAATATTATTGATATAGGTAGTTTGTTTTTGGATGTTGACATGAAAGGCGCTCTGCAACCATAACTGAAGATTGTGAAAAAGATTGGCCACCTGTGCCTTCAGCAGGGGCCATTCGGTACTGAGTCCTGATATCTGTATGCCTATAAGATAAATGACCAGGCTTGCAAGGGAAAGAAACAGCAGAACCGAAACAATGGCTGCTGCGCTACGGGGCCAATGAAGTTTGTTTTCAAAGAAATTGGCCAATGGTAAAAGAAGAATAGCAAACAAAAAAGAAAAGAGCAAAGGTGACAAAACTTCCTTGCCCAGTATAGCGAGATAGCCCAGAGAGATGAGTATAACCAATACAAAGCCGAGCCTTGCATAAAAGGGAAGTACAATTGGTTTCTGGTCCATTGGCTTGTTGTATTGCTTTTATTGACAGCAATAACAATGCTACGCTGTTCTTGTAAAGGTATAGGTTCCTGATTGTCCGTACCTGCTGAATACAGGCCATGCTTCGGCTGAAAAAAGATTATGTGTTTGCAAACTGGCCACCGAATTCACAAGCCAAGGCGGGTGTCACTTCGGGCAAGGAAAATCCTGCATTTAAGTCTTCTGACATCAAAAAGAATCTGCCTGGACAATATTTAACCCAGGTTCCTACACATTCGCAGCTCGGAAAGAAGTGGCGGGCAGCATAAGGCAGGTGCCGCATAAAAAAATCCCCGGAATGACCCGGGGATTTTTAATTTCTATACTAAGGTGACTAACAATCAATGGTTGTTAGTTTTCCTGTGCCTATAAGAACACAGTTACGGTGATGATAGCAACCAATAGTGAAACAGTAGCTAAAACCAGTACACCTTGGTATTTCTCGTCGTAAAATAGGGTAGTTACCTTTTTCATACACAGAAGTTTTT
>JAICTW010000586.1 GCA_025936195.1 Flavisolibacter sp. | reverse complement strand
TTGGGTGAACCGTTTTTTGATTCGGTTGAATCGGTGATCAGTCATGCCGTGTTTGCCATTCCTGCCATTAAAGGAATTGAATTTGGTGCAGGGTTCCAGGCGGCGAGAATGTTTGGAAGCGATCATAACGATACGATCATTGATGCTTCTGGAAAAACAAAAACCAATCACGCCGGTGGAGTAGTGGGAGGAATCAGCAATGGAAATGATTTGGTGTTTCGTGTTGTAGTAAAACCAACTTCCTCTACACCAAAAGAACAGGAATCCTGGAACTGGGAAACCGAGCAGGTTGAAAAGTTCTCTGTGAAGGGAAGACATGATCTTTGTATCGCCTTGCGTGTGCCACCCGTGTTAGAAGCTGTGACTGCAATCGTTTTAGCAGATCTGATGCTATTGGAACAAAAAATTCCGAAAATTATTTTCTGAGTTTTTTAAACTCTAAATCCAGCACTTCATAATTCCGGTCGTTGGGCCAACTGTAATGCCACCATTCTGTTGACAAAGCTTTGAAACCATATTTCTCCATTGTTTGTTTCAGCAATTTTCTATTATTCAAAATATCTGCAGGCAGATTTCTAAAATCCTGATGTGCCGAATCTGTGAAATTATCAAAGCCTGTTCCCATGTTCAATTCACTTCCGTCATTTAAATTAATTATTGTAAGATCAACAGATAATCCGCGATTATGTCCTGAGCCATTTGACGGATTGGCAACATAACGTTCATCATGAATCAGGTACCACATTTTTTCCGTGACATGATAAGGACGATAGGCATCAAATATCTTTAGTTCATATCCTTCTTTCAAAAGATCTTCCTGCACCTTTTGCAAAGCCTTTGCTGCCGGCAGACGTAAAAATGTTTCCGTTCCGCTTTTATACAGTTTTTGATGCGTAAAATTGTTTTCAGTGGCATACCGCAAATCATAGACAATATTGGGAACAGCTGTTTTAAGTTCCACCATCCTTTGCAGGCTGTCCGCTTGCACTTGTTGCCAATAAATTTTAGATTTATTAACAGTTTTCAGCTGTGCAAATGTGAATGTGTATAATTGTATTGCTGCAAGTAAGCAAACTGCGTAAATAATTTTTATTTTGTAAAAAAATCGCATAGTTGGAACTGCACATGAAGTACATAAAGATTTCGAAAAATTACAAACTATCTCTTTTCAAATTGTTTTTTTTATTGGGCTGCCCTTTATTTTTTTTTAGTTCCTGCAAAGGACGTGAACAAAAAACCGTTAGCGAAAAAGAAGTAGTGGCAAAACCAGAGGACATCAATCCTACTGCCGAAGACATCATTAAAGGAACGTTGACCGCTATTTTGAGTAACGACAAAGATCTTCCCGATTCCTTCAAAATAAAAAATGCCGTGGCCTTGCAGCATTTGTATGAAGGAAATTCTTTTCAACCGTTGTGGTCACAAAAAGGAAGCTTTGGCAATAATGCAGATTCGTTATATTCTTTTATTAAGACTGCAAGACAATACGGTTTATTTCCCGAAGATTATTATGATCTGAAACTTTCACGGGTGCGGCAGCAGTTAGCAGATACATCGAGATTAAAAAAATTAGACGCTTCTCTTTGGGCATACAGCGATCTTCTTTTTTCATCGGCTTTTGTACAGATTGTGAAAGACCTGAAGGTAGGCCGGCTTTTACCGGACAGTGTTATTGCAAAGGATTCCACTCTGAACCCTGATTTTTTTCAGGCGCAATTAACATCATTCCAGCAGGGAAAGGACAGCGTGTTTGAACACCTGGAACCTGCACTTACTGACTATAGAAAACTGAGAGAAGGTTTGCAGGCATTTCTTCAAAACGCCGATTTCAAAAAATACACATTCATTGCAACAGAAGACAGCACAAAAGTCCCTGATCTTTTGTATAAACGTTTAAGAGAAGAAGATTCTTCTTTATCCGATGCTTCTCCTGATTCGATTGAACTGGCCCATGCCATCAAAAAATATCAAAAAGAAAAAGACTGGAAGGTTGATGGGAAAATTTCTTCCTCTTTACTAACAAAGCTGAATAATACGGACAACGAAAAGTTCATTCGCATAGCCATTAATCTGGATCGCTATAAACTTTTAAAACCTTTGCCCGATCAGTATTTGTGGGTGAACATCCCCAGTTATTATTTGCAATTGCGCCAGGGCGATAGTCTTGTATTGAAATCAAGAGTAGTGGTTGGAAAACCCACAACCAAAACGCCGATGATTACCAGCGCCATCAGTAACATGATCACGTATCCCAAATGGACCATACCCGAAAGCATAATAAAAAAAGAAATACTGCCCGGGCTGAAAAAAGATGCAGGCTACACGCTTCGCAAAGGTTACAGTCTGGTAGATCAGGATGGAAATGAAGTAGATCCTTATGGAGTGAAGTGGACAAAATATACATCTTCCATTCCCTACAAAGTAGTGCAGGGAAGCGGAGATGATAATGCACTGGGCGTTTTGAAATTTAATTTTCCCAATGATTACGCTGTTTATTTACACGATACCAATCAGCGGTATCTGTTTAGCAATTCAAAACGGGCATTAAGTCATGGTTGTGTGAGGGTGCAGGCCTGGAAGGAACTGGCAAAATTTATTTTGCGCAACGACAGTTTGAATTCGGCAAATGCAGTTCCGATAGATTCAATGGAAAGCTGGCTCGTCACAAAACAAAAACGATACATTCCTGTACGCAAGCCTTTGCCTTTATTCATTCGTTATTTTACCTGCGATGTGAATGACAAAGGCAAATTGGTTTTTTATGAAGACATATACGGCGATGACGAAAGGATCAGGGAAGTAATT
>JAICTW010000472.1 GCA_025936195.1 Flavisolibacter sp. | reverse complement strand
CACACCGCGGCGGCCGCGGACTAATGCCGGAGAATACAATTCCAGCCATGCTGCACGCTATTGACTTAGATGTGACCACATTGGAAATGGATACGCATATTACCAAAGATGGGCAGGTAGTGGTTTCACATGATCCTTATTTCAACGAAAATTTTACTACTACTCCCGAAGGGAAATCATTGACAAAAGAAGAAGCTAAGGAGAGGCTTTTATACACCATGCCTTACGACAGCATTGCAAAATATGATGTGGGACTGAAGCCGTATCCTGCTTTTCCACAGCAACAAAAAATAGCGGTGCACAAACCTTTGTTGTCGGCGTTGGTAGATGCTACAGAAGCCTATGCCAAACAAAAAGGCAAAGCTATGTTCTATAATATTGAGATCAAATCCAAACAGGGAGGCGAAGGTAAATTGCATCCGCCTGTGGAAGAATTTGTTGATAAAGTGATGCAGGTGATCAATGAAAAAGGCATTGCTTCACGAACTATCATTCAATCCTTTGATTTAAGAGCATTGCAGGTGATGCATCAAAAATATCCCCAGACAGCAACATCATTGTTAATTGAAGCCAACGAAAAGAGTTCGTTGGATGAACAATTGCAGCAACTCAGTTTTACGCCATCTGTTTATAGTCCTAATTCTGCATTGGTCACGCCTTCGTTGCTTCAACAATGCCATGATAAAAAAATGAAAGTCATTCCGTGGACAGTCAATGATCTTAAAGAAATGAAACGATTGCAACAAATGGGAGTGGATGGAATTATTTCTGATTATCCCAACCTTTTTGCTGAGCTATAAATTTTTCTATTATTTTCATCAACCAACCAATTCTATGTCAAAATATATTTTGTCGTTCGATCAGGGAACTACCAGCTCAAGAGCTATTATTTTTGATAAGAAAGGAACTATTGTTTCCGTTGCACAAAAAGAATTTACACAAATTTTTCCGCAGCCCGGATGGGTGGAGCATGATGCCAATGAAATTTGGTCAACGCAAATTGGGGTGGCTACAGAAGCCATTTTAAAGGCAGGTCTTACGGTTTATGATATTGCCGCTATCGGCATCACCAATCAAAGAGAAACTGCAGTGGTGTGGGACCGTAAAACTTCACAACCCATTTGCAATGCCATTGTATGGCAGGACAGGCGCACGGCAGGTTTTTGTGATGAATTGAAAAAAGATGGATCATCAAAAACCATCAAAGAAAAAACAGGATTGGTGACCGATGCTTATTTCTCCGCCACCAAAGTGAAATGGATATTGGACAATGTTCCCGGAGCCAAAGCAAAAGCACAAAACGGTGATCTTTGTTTCGGTACTATTGATTCCTGGTTGTTGTGGAAATTGACCAATGGAAAAGTGCATGCAACAGATGTTACCAATGCCTGCCGTACGCTCATCTTCAACATACATACCATGCAATGGGATGAAGACCTTTTGAAATTATTTGGTATTCCCAAAAGCATGTTGCCTGAAGTGCGTTCCAGCAGCGAAGTGTATGGACATACGCAGCATTTGCTTACGGCCGCCGATATTCCCATCAGCGGTATTGCCGGCGATCAGCAGGCGGCTTTGTTCGGACAAATGTGTGTGCATCCGGGCATGGTAAAAAACACGTATGGCACTGGTTGTTTTATGCTGATGAACACGGGAACAAAACCGGTGGAATCTAAAAACAATTTGCTGACTACTGTTGCCTGGAAAATTGGTAATGAAGTGCAATATGCTTTGGAAGGAAGTGTGTTCATTGCCGGTGCTGTAGTACAGTGGCTTCGTGATGGATTAAAACTGATCCAAAATTCTTCTGATGTGGAAGCATTGGCTTTGAAGGTGGAAGACAATGGCGGATTGTTCATGGTTCCTGCTTTCACCGGGTTGGGTGCTCCTTATTGGAACCAGCACGCAAGAGGAATTGTAACGGGCATTACCCGTGGCACAACTGATGCTCACTTTGCAAGAGCTGCATTGGAAAGCATTGCTTATCAAACCATGGATGTATTGAATGCCATGGAAGCTGATTCGGGTCTGCCTATCAAAGAGGTTAGGGTAGATGGTGGTGCTACGGTGAATAATTATCTGATGCAGTTTCAGGCAGATATTTTAAATACCACAGTTATTCGGCCACAGATTACTGAGACAACAGCGTTGGGTGCTGCTTATTTAAGCGGACTGGCTGTAGGCTTTTGGAAAGATGTAAAAGAAGTGGAAGCCTATTGGCAAAAAGAAAAAGCATTTGAACCGAAACTGAGCAAGGAGTTAAGAAGCAGTTTGCAAAAAGGCTGGAGTCATGCTATAAAAGCTGCACAGGCCTGGGCGGAAGATTGATTCATTGATTGAATAAATAGTTGTATTCATTTAAATAATTCATCAAAAAACAAGAGGTCATTTAAAACAAAGTCACCATGAATATTTTCACCGCTGAAATTATCGGAACATTTTTCTTGGTTTTATTGGGCAATGGCGTAGTGGCCAATGTGGTTTTGCACAAAACAAAGGGCAACAATGGCGGATGGATCGTCATTACGTTTGGCTGGTGCATAGCTGTTTTTGTTGGCGTGTTTGTAGCTTCCAAAGCAAGTGGAGCGCATCTCAATCCTGCCATCACTATTGCTTTAGCCCTGCTTCATAAAATTTCCTGGAGTGTAGTGCCCGAATATATCGGAGGCCAGATGATCGGGGCCATGCTGGGATCATTAGGTGTTTGGGCAGCCTACCGCCAGCATTTTATGGCAACGGCTGATATAGAAACCAAACTGGCTGTGTTCAGCACAGGTCCTGCTATACGCAGTCCTTTTCATAATTTGATCACCGAGGCTATCGGCACTTTTGTGCTGGTGTTTGCTGTTCTTTTTATCATAACTCCATCCAATAGCATGGGGGCTTTGGATGCATTGCCCGTAGCTTTATTGGTTTTGGGAATTGGGCTAAGTCTTGGCGGATCTACCGGATACGCCATTAATCCGGCCCGTGATCTTGGCCCAAGGATCATGCATGCTCTATTGCCGATTGGTGTGAAAGGCGGTAGTGACTGGAAGTATGCGTGGATACCAATTGTTGGTCCCATTGCAGGCGCCATTGCGGCTGCATTTTTATTTAATGCGATCAGTTAAGACAATTTTTTGGGACTTATTTATTGGAAAGAGAAGAACAGATTCTGGTTTTTGCAAGTGGGAATCGTTCTATTTTGGATCAATTCCCCTACATTTGCACCCCGAGAATTTCTATTGATTGAAAGAGTAATCAATTCGCAACTCATTTGATTATCAAGTAGAAATTGTTAGAAAATTTTGTTCGGGAGGTAGTTCAGCCCGGTAGAATACCTGGTTTGGGACCAGGGGGTCGCAGGTTCGAATCCTGTCCTCCCGACTTTAAAGAGCCATAGTTTTATGGCTTTTT
>JAICTW010000397.1 GCA_025936195.1 Flavisolibacter sp. | reverse complement strand
CAAAAGTTGTTGTAATGAAATTTAGTATCGTCGGTAATATTTCGTCCACAATTTTTGGTTCAAATGTTTTCCATGCTTCGATTCCTAAAAATGAAAATAAATGATAGCTCCTTGGATTTGAACGCAACGCTCTTAGCTTACTGTTCTCTTTCTCTAAAAATGAACCGTACTTTGCATCCCAATGTTCCATTAAATATTTAAAGGCTTTGTTACCCATTTCGATATAACTGGAGTCAGCGGTTATTTTTTCATAGTCTGCAATAATTTTTAAAGCCGCTACAGTTGGCGGCAAGTCTTCTATCTCTGCAGTTATTTTTCTTTCTTCTTCGGTAACAGTAAAACCAACACCACTTTTACCCAATTCAAGCGCCCAACCACCACTTGGCTTTTGTATTTTTTTCAGTGCTTCTAAAATTGATTTAACAGCATTAACATAAAGTTGATCGCTATCAACTTCGTACATTGACATTAAAGCATACGCAGATTCTGCTAAATATAAAAGACCTTCGGGTCCCCATGATTCATCAACATTGTATCTGCCTGTTTCTAAAAAATTATTTGCAAGAAAGTGAGCTGCATTTACAGCATCATTAAATTTATCTTCATCAACTCTATACCTAAATTCTTCTTTTAAGTTCATTACCTTATTTTTTATCTAATTTAAATTTATCTCTGCCATCATCCAATAGTTCAACGATTCCGAACTTGAGGTTCAATTAAGATGATAAGTTTTGCTTTGAGAGAAGGTAAAGATTCGGGTTCTGCTTTACATGCCTGTTGATCTCAACCATCCAGGGCGCCTGTTGCAAAAGCTTTTTCAAATGTTCAATATCAAACGGGTAATTATTCATATTCATTCCGTAAAAAACTGCATTTAAAAAAGTATAGTCTTCATAAGTATCAAGAGTGAATCTTGCACTTATCGAACTATTCCAAAAATTATTCAACGCTAAAAACTACTTCAAACAAAAAGCAACTGCAAAACAAATCAACTGCTTTAGAAAGAATATTGAAATACAAAAGGTTTTCCCAACCCAAGTCTCTCCTTTCGAAACTTTAGCGCAAGCGTCAGGAGGACAGGGGGAAATTCTCTAACTTCGCCGCACAAAATTTAGTAAAATCATAGTTATGGCATTTTCCTCTTCAGCAGTTCAACCTGTAAACACACCTGTTCCTGAAAAACCTGCTAACAACGACCTGTTAACACCATTATTGGGCATGTTAATGCTTTCTGTTTATGCTGCGCATAAAAGCAAAAAGGCAATGCGCAAAATGAAGCGCCGCTTTTTGTGGACAGCACTAAAATTGAAAGCCAAATCAATGTTCTCTAAAGAGGCTGCGGTTTCCGATAAGGTGATCATTTACATTTTAATTGGAATCATCGCATTAATATTAGTGTTTTATTATCCCTTGGTTGCTTTACTGGTGGCGCTTGTGGCTTTGCTGCTGATACTTGCACACGTTATTTAATTGTAGGGTTTCTTTATAAAGTTTTCATAAACGAGCCGCTATCTTTGCGGCTCAATAGAAATTTTGTTCACCCGGCGAGTGTCCTAAAAATTTCAACTATGGCAGTACTACACAACCGCATTTCTCAAAAGGAATTGAAGCAACTTTTATTGGAGGAGACCGAGCCTCGCATCACTATTTCCTTCTATCATTATTTTCACATTGAAGATCCTAAATCATTCCGCAATCAATTGTATAAGCAATTGGATGCTTTAAAAGTGTTCGGAAGAATTTACCTGGCGCACGAGGGCATTAATGCGCAGATCAGCGTTCCGCAAAGCAATTTTGAAGCATTGAAAATTGAGCTCTACTCAATCGAAGCTTTGAATGGAGTTCGCCTGAACATTGCTGTGGATGATGACGGCAAATCGTTTTGGGTATTGAAAATTAAAGTGAGGGATAAAATTGTTGCCGATGGAATTGATGATCCTTCTTTTGATATGTGCAACAAAGGCAAATATGTGAATGCCGAAGAATTCAATAAGCTCACCAACGATCCCAACACCATTGTGGTGGACATGCGTAATCATTATGAGTATGAAGTAGGCCATTTTGAAAACGCCATTGAAGTGCCTTCCGATACGTTTCGAGAGCAATTACCGATGGCAGCCGATATGCTGAAAGAAGCAAAGGACAAAAACATCATCATGTATTGCACCGGCGGCATCCGTTGCGAAAAAGCAAGTGCTTACATGCTGCACAATGGATTTAAAAACGTATTTCATTTAGAAGGCGGCATTATCAATTATGCCAATCAAATAAAAGAAAAAGGATTGCCGGGCAAGTTCCGTGGAAAGAATTTTGTTTTTGACAACAGGCTGGGCGAGCGGATCACAGAGGAGATTATTTCCCGATGCCATCAATGCGGAAAGCCCGCCGATACGCATGTGAATTGCGTTAACGAAGCCTGTCATCTATTGTTTATTCAGTGTGATGAATGCAAAGAAAAATACGAAGGCTGCTGCAGCAAGGAGTGCCAGGATTTTATTCATCTTCCCATAGAAGTGCAAAAGGAAAAACGAAAAGGAATTGATAAGGGAAGGAATATTTTCAACAAATCAAGAGCAAGGCTAAGGCCCAAGCTGAGTGAGATAAGGAATGGAGATTTCACCAATGAAGAAAGCTGTAGTTCTTGAGTCTTCTTTCATCAGAAAGGTTGCAGTTTAATTTCGCACAACGAACAGGGCTTGCTGCTGTACTGGTATTTTATAAATGTCAGCCGGTAACAAAACCTGATTAGGATTGGGTCACATTGGACAGAAGATGATAAGCAATTTATGGCTGATAATTTATTCGCCAGCCGGTATAGTGGTAAACTTTTATTATAAGCCGTTGGGCGAAATTTTATTTGATACCGACAAAATTCCAGTCTGCAGCCCTTTAAAATAGTTTCCATTGTGCAAGTCCGAATACATTTCTTTGTAAAGAGCAAGAACTACATCATCAGATAGAACTGAATTCAGCTGCGAACCTCTGACAAGTTGAATTTTCCTTATCGAAGGAGCGATTACAATTAAAACTCCTTTTTTGTAATTCGCATAGGCCCGTGAATCGTACATGTAATCGCAAAACTCGCCTAAGTCATTGCTATTGGTCATGGAAGAATCCAAAATGGATACGTAGATTTCATTGTTTGTTCTTGTCCAGATTTTACGTATCAACGAATCTAATTTCTCTATTTGTTCCTTTGTCAAAACATTTGCATAGTCGCTTGTAGGACCTTTAGGTGTGGGAAGCTTTTTTGAAATTTCTGTGCGTACCACCTTAACTCTCGTCCCAGCAAAAAGAGAGTCAGTATTTGGGTCAGTGAGACGATTACTTTTTGGAGTTTGGCCACAGGCACTAAATGAAAGTAGTAATAGACACCCGTTTAAATAAGTTTTGATTTTCACTATATGGTATTTGATGGCTTATAACGTTAAAGTGTTTACGGTGTTGTGGCATTTGAAAAACAGCAGTTTCCATTAACCACAAAACCAGAATAGCTATTTATCGTTGAATGCCATGTGCGGCCACAATTTTATAAACATATTGTTGCCTGCCGGCGTTTTGTCGTCATAGCGCTACACCTTTTATAAGCAGAACTGACTTTATTGATTGCTCTTTTAAATGCAAAAACTTCTTTCGTTGCTCATCCTGCTTAAAGTGTTCAAAATCTTGTTCATCAGAAAATTCAACAAGGTGAATTTCATAAGGTCTGTCAATATGATGTTCAATAAAAGTATTTTCAGCAGGCCTTACCCGCAGCAAAAGTCGTCCGTTATATCTTGAAATTGTCGGAATGGCAATGTCTTCGAATTGATCGAATACGCTTTCTTGCCCTTCTTTAATGTAAATCAGCT
>JAICTW010000820.1 GCA_025936195.1 Flavisolibacter sp. | reverse complement strand
TACTCTTCCTTTCTTCAAATAATCATTGATCTCTTTGGAAAGAAAAGCATCTGATAAATTCCAGTTCTTATCATATCGAAGCAGCAAGGTCCCTGCATCTTCTTGTAGTTTTTCGTTCAACTCATTTTCATTGGAAACTCCTGCGGCCACATCCCATCCCTGCTCCTGAAACTCCACTGATAAATTGCCGCCATCTACATTGGCATCATAAAGAATAATTCTTTTATCAATATCATCCTTTCTTTCCTTTACCAATGTAACGGATGCAAAATTTCCAGGATTGAATGAAGAAGCATCAGGCCATCCGGAAAATTCATTTGCTGAGTTACCGGTGCGTTTGATTGACATTTTAAATTGAGCATCGTCCTTTGCTGTTATACCCAATGTGCTGAACGGAATTTGCACAGTTGCTGTCCATGAATTCTTTTCAGCAGAACTAATTGTTGTCCAGTCAGGGTTCCATGATTTATCAAAATCATAACCGCCATTTGAAATGGCATCATACGTAGTTCCTTTTGCATTCAGGGCAAATTGCATAACGGATGATTGATTGGCATCGGGCTGAATAAAAATTACAATGGCATCATCATCCATTATATCCCCATCGTGTTTGAATTGCTTTACGCCATTGGCATTTTCGGCATTGCAAACAATGCGAAGTGAAAGCGCTTTGTCCGTCCATGTCACGGAAACATTGGTCGCATTCAATGCTGCTTTTGCATTTTTTGTTTCAAACGCCGGAAGCTTCGTGTCTTCAGCTGTTTGACTTGTTGACGCCTTTACAATTTCTGTTTTGTAGCGACCGGCAAGATTTTTTTTATAACGATATACTTTCTGCCAGTTGGCCAGCATCTTACTCTCAAGTGTGATCTGCTCGTTGATGCGATTACGTTTTTCAACATCCGTTACGGATTCAATCCTCGTTCTTGCGTCAGTGAAATAATCATTTGCCTTATCAAAAAGTTCCGGTGAAAGAAACTTATCTACTTCCGGTGCCGGTGAATTAGTATAAAGACTGATTTTCCCATCCGCATTTCTCCATGCATCATCCATTTGCCAGTAATAAGTTGTCATTGGATCAGATGCAGGACCGTACACCGTCGTACACCAATCTTTTACAATGCTGTCGGCTGACAGTTTGGTATTCCACATAGCCTTTGCGGCTGCATACAAACTCATTCTGCTACCGTTCCAATATGTATTTTCAGGAAGTGCATTGCGCGGCGAACCATAGGGCGGAAGTTCGGATGTGTAAGCAATCAATCCTTTGTGTTTTATCCAGGAAATTTCATCTACCACCCATGATACCAAAGGCGTAAACATGGGGTCTTTGAAAATAATGTATTCATAACCTCTTATACCAAGATTTGCTCCTTTGCTCACCCAGCCATTAATTTCATCAATGGGCATTTGGTTGTATTTGTTGCCGCTGGATAAAAGATGGCGATAACTGGCATCGTATAAAGTATAGCCAATACAGTCGAAAGGTGCAGGCTGTGTTTGCGGAACCGCTTTATAACCCTGGTAAGCATAGGTCATGTATTTTCCACCGGG
>JAICTW010000202.1 GCA_025936195.1 Flavisolibacter sp. | reverse complement strand
TTTGCTTATCTGTCGTTAACAATATTCCATTACTTATTTCCTTTCTTGCATTTAATAACAACAATAATGATGTGTTCCCATTTAACTGACTGTAATCAGATTGGTTTCCGTTAAATTGGGAGAAGTCAAAGATTTTGGATTCCATTTTTTTTGCCTCCATCATAAACTCTTTTATATCTGCTTCCTGTGTTAAAATGTATTTCATATCTACGTCGAAAGCCATAATTGAATTTGCAATTTCTCTGTTCCTGACCAGGCGAAAGCCCCCCGAACTTTTTAATTCCTGTATGGTTTTGTCATTGTATTTGAACAAATTGAAATGAAAGAAGTTGCGGTTAAGAAGATTATAAAGAACGTTTACGGTGAAAGGCGACATTTCTTTTTTCAGGTAAAATAAAATACTGTCAGCATTGGAATTTGATTTATTCCAACCTGTTATTGCATTTGCCAGCTCCAAAGTATCTGATTTCAGATCTTGCACAATACCGGTCATATATTCTTTTTCCTTTTGTTCATCTGTAATTTTTTCTCTGATATTCTCCGCAACAAAACCTAAGAACACAGCAAGAAAAAGCATAAAGAACTCCAGCAAATATTCACTCCATTTCTTTTTATGCATTACGTGATGCGGATGCTTTTGTACTTCCATGGAATCAGTTTGGGGTTGGTGGTTTGTAGTTTGAGGCTGTGTTGCGACAGCAGGTGTTTCTTCTTTTACTTCGATGACTGCAGGGGTGGATGTTTCCGGAGATGTATCCCCGGTAGTTTCTTTTGCTTCCGCAGGAATCATTTTCTCCGGTTGAACTTGTTCGTTTGTGTTTTGGTTTTCTTCCAAGTTGGTGGCTTGATGGTTGGAAGATAATGAAAAGATTGGTTGCAGACTCAGGCCCGCATCGCGATAGGATTGAAGACTACGCATAGCCTGGACGATGTTTTTGTATTGGCACGAAATCAGTTTTTAGCTTCCCCGGTTATTTAATGTTATACTCTTCTCTTAGTGTTTCAAGTAACTGGTGATTGGATTTCACATAAGCATTGTATAATATCAGCCGGAAGCCACGAATAATGACCAAATATTCAGAAGCCAGGTTAGCGGCTTCCTTCCAGTTTACTTGTGTTGCATTGATGATTTCGGGCTTTTTAAGTTGCCTTAAATCCAATTTTTTAAACCATTCTTCTATAAATGGACTGTTTACTTTCTGTTGAGCCATTGCGGCTAATGCTTCAAACCATTTATAATCATAATGAGCAATCAGAAATGGACGCAGCTTAGATTCCCGGAAAACTTCTTCTTCATTGTTGCCTTCTCTTAAATTGGCAATATCAACACTAATCTGCGCTATTTCTTCCTGTAATTTGTTGCTTTTAAAATACCGTAAGGCGCCTGAATTTCTAAGCTGGTTCACTATTCCGTCCTTAGGTTGAAAGATCATTGTTAATGTGCTGATAAAAGTGGAGGTGAAGGCCGGGTAAAAATTGGGCGAAAGATTTACCAAATCACTGTCGCTGACATACTGTACAAAGTATTTTATGTAATCTTCCTTTTCCAGCCTTCCATGTATTTTTTGATTGATAATAATAGAATCCGAATAAACATCTTTATATAAACTCTTTGCTAACTCCTCTGCCTGCGATTTTTCAGAAATATGCTCCCTGATATTTTCTGCAATAAAGCCAAGGAACACTGCGAGAAATAACATGAAGAATTCAAGGAGATATTCTTCCCATTTCTTTTTATGCATTACATGATGCGGATGCTTGTGTACTTCCATTAGTTCGGTTTGAGGTTCGTGCTGATAGTTATCAGGATTATTTTGAGCTTGGGTTTCAGTAGTGGTTGAAGCTTCTTTTAACTCAGGAGTTGTTACTGTTGCAGGTGGAACGGTTTCGGAAGTTTGGTTGACTTCCGTTACAGTTAAGTTTTGCGGTTGTTGCTGCTCGGTTGTGTTTTGGTTTTCTTCCAACGTAGTGGCTTGATTATAGGAAGATAGTTAAAAGATCGGTTGCAGACTCAGGCCAGCTTGTAAAAGGGTAGAAGACTATGGATAGCTTGCGATTAGGTATTTGTTTTGGTAGACCTGACTCGCGGACTCAGGCCTGCATCGTAAAAGACGGAAGACTTCAGATAGCTTAGGTTGTCACTAAAAGATTCTAAAAACTTGCTGTCAGTTGCTAACTTCAAAACCCAATGGATATTCTTACTTCTAAAGGAACGTTTATCATTCGCGAAGCAACACCTGCCGATCTTCAGCAACTGGTACACGTGCATGTAACATCATGGAACGCTACCTATCCAAATTATCATCCTAAGCCAACCCCAGAAATAAGGACAGTGCAATGGCGAAACAGATTTAACGGAGAGGAGGCCAACTGGTTTTGCTATGTAGCACAACATGAAGGAGGTGAGATCGCCGGTTTTGCTACCGGCAATGATTTTTATGATGCAAATCTTCCGTACAAAGGAGTTCTGGACAAGATACACTTTCTGAAAAAGTACCAGTGCCTTGGATTGGGACGCATACTTGTTTCAAAAGTTGCAGAACGTTTATTGAAAAGAGAAATAGACTCCATGATCCTCTTTGCCGATCCTGGTAATCCTAATATTCTTTTTTATGAACGATTGGGTGGTGAAAGACTGTTGGATGAAAAAGGAGTGTTTCGTGGAGGTTATGGCTGGAAGAATATAAAACCTTTGTTGAAGTTTTGAAAGATTTCTTTTGAAGGGCTATTGTTTTAGAATCCGGGTCCCGTTGCTATCCTTAGTATTACCATTGCTATATTTAGTTTGTTCTACAAAAAATGAACTTCCAGCAATCCACCTGTCTTTTGCTGATAGCACCTTGCACTGCTGTACAAATAATCTTCTGCTTTTTCAACAATGCCTGCTTCTACAGGATTGTTATGAATGTAGTTTAGCTTTTGAACACTGAATTGAGGACTGTAGCATTCTTTTGGTTGATTGTCTTGCCGCCAGAATTGATGCTCTGTGTTACGACTGTTCTTTTCTCCTGCTTGGTTAAAGATAGAGAGCATCCAATCCTTCCGGCTCTCTTGTTCATTGTTTTGGATGGCAGTAATTATTTGTTTGGATGTAAACTTTTTGAAGTCACGAAGAATATCACTTAGGTTAGCCTCTTTGGCTGCTGCCATTAAATGAACATGATTGCTCATAATGCACCAGGCATATAAGATCAATCCTTTTTCTTTTTGGCAATGCCTGAGGCTATCAATTACAATATCCCGGTATTGTTTTCTTGTAAAGACATCAACCCATTCCACAACAGCAAACGTGATAAAATGGACTTCTTCCTTGTTCCGAATTTTATAGCCACCAATGCTCATAGCCATAAGATATATTTAAACTTACAGAAACCAGTTGGTTATTGCAACACACAAGCTGTAATGACTGACTGTAGTTTAAGGCTGGCTTTAGTTTGCAACTAAAGCCCGTCATTATAAATGTTTGAAGTATTGATGAATAGTTAAGTATCTGTTTTGACGGACCTGAGTCGCAGACTCAGGCCAGCACCGTGATAGGATGGAAGACTACGGATAGCTTGGGCCTGCATCATGAAAGTGTTGGAAGACTACAGATAGCTTGCGGCTGAGTAATCAGCCTTTCTTAATTTTACTATATGAACTACACAGGAACAATTACAGATGCCAAACTTCATAGAATGGACAAACCCGCACTTTCGTATATACTCTTTACAGTAACCAATCCGAGTGAAGGGGGGGAGACTGTTCAGTACAAAGATGATCTAAGTAATATTGTTGAGAAGTTTGGTATTTCTATAGATAATGACAATTACCAGTATGAACTTCCAAATTTCAAAGGATTAAAATGCGAAGTTCGAAAGATGGATGGCATTTACGAGTTTGTTCGCTTTGTTGAAGATTAATTTTAAACTGAGACACTGCCTAAAAAAACAGAATCAAATGGGCCATAAATTCTCAGAAGTTTTGGATTTGTTGGTTAAATATCCAAAATATGATGTGTCAGTTTTATGTTTTGATGATTCAAAAAATGAATACATATTCGAAACAATCACTGATGAAAGAAAAAAGATATTGCGCCTCTATGACTATAAAGAAACCCGATTTCAAACAAGTCCAACACCTATAGTCGAGTCTTTTCTGGACTTTAGTGACGATTATGATTTCACAATTGACGAATCAAAGTTTTGCATAGAAAAGATCAAATCGCATGATGAACACTTTTTCATTTTTATCGATGCAAATGAAGTATGTGAAACCGCTGGTACGGTAGCAACGCTTTTTTCTGGGCAAAAACAATTTTTAGGGTCGGATATTACAAAGACTGATATTAATCTTCACATGAAAATTTTGGAGGGTTTCGGATTGGTTTTTAAACGTTTTCATTATTATTGGAAGATGAGTGACTTTGGCGATGACAATTATATCTATGAGATATGTGCCAATCCAAAATATACAATGATGTTCGATAAACCAGTTATTAGAGTTCATATTGATCCAAGAGGGAATATTTATAGTGAATTATCCAAGTGTGGAATTAAAAGTGAGATTATTGGCGATTTTAATTTAGAACTAGCTGGCAACTTTTATAACGGGAAAAAGATGATATGTGTAAACTTTGATCTTGTTCCTCAGCCCGAATATCGATACGACCCTTGGCAGATAAGTTTCGGGTTTAAAAGATTTCAGCCATTTACTTATAGAGATTGTTTTAAATTGACTGTAGCAAATCCTACCACAGATAGTTTTTCGGATAGAAATCAAAAAACTTAGTCTATTGAACTGAGGTGTCTTCTTCGAAAGTAGTTTTAATTTTTTTCGCCCACTCAATATTTTTTTTAGCTCCTTCAAATCCTTTGCCATCGTATTCATTTGCCAGTTTTATAGATGTTTCGAAATCTTTTGTAGCATCATCTATTAATGATGAATCCTTTTTTGAAATAGCTGAATAAATCTTGGTGACACCTCTATTGTTCCATGCGATAAAATTTTCGGCATTTTGATCTATTTCTTTGGAATACATTTCTATTGCATATTCATGATTGTAGTTCATGTTTGAGTATGCCTCATAGAAGATGTTGCTAAGTTTGCCCATATACTCTTTTGTCAAAACTACGAATGAATGTTGATTTAAGTGGTGCATAGAATTACCAATCGCACAAGAGTGCGACGCAACAGACGCTCAATAGATAGATGAACCCCTGGCCCAATATAATCCTCCTTTGCTGAAGCTTCGGCGGACAAAGAAAAAGCCCCAGAAAATCTGAGGCCGCTATTTTCACATTTATGTTCTTACATTAATAATCGCAACGCACAAAACAACTTTACGCAGCTTCCATTTCTTCAGAACTCATAATAGGAGCAGTAACCTTCAAACAACAACCTTGTCCCGGTGCGGAGTCTATCTGCACCTGTCCGCCAAATACTTTTATGCGGCTGGTCATATTGTTTAGTCCCATACCATTCTTTCTTAGTTTGCTGTTAAAGCCTTTGCCGTTGTCCCTTACGGTTAGTATTACGTTGTTATCCTTTTGCGAGAGGGAGACATAAACCTTTGTTGCCTTGGCATGCTTCACCACGTTATTGAGCTGCTCCTGCAGTATGCGGTAGAGTGCCAGCTTCTGGCTCATGTTGATGCGTGTACTATATCCATTATAATCAAACTCAAAATGCAAATGAGTAGAATCTTCAACCATTTCAATAAGGGCATTGATGGAATCCACCAGCGAACGGGTGCCCAGCGTAGGTGCAGATAGTTGGTGGGAGAGACTGCGTATCTCCCCAATAGAGCTGTTAATGAGTTGCATGCTTCGTGGTATCAAAGGATCATCAGCCTTTTTAGAGGCGGTTTCCAGGTAAAGCTTTACGGTGGTCAGC
>JAICTW010000331.1 GCA_025936195.1 Flavisolibacter sp. | reverse complement strand
ACCAGCCACTCACTTGAAAGCCTGTCTTTTGAAAAATTCAGGGAGGAAGTTTTGCACGATTACCGTTGGGTCTGCATCAGCCGTGAAGCCAGTTTGCTTGGCCGCAAGGAAGTGCTTACCGGCAAAGCCAAGTTTGGCATTTTCGGCGATGGTAAGGAAGTGGCGCAGGTGGCTATGGCCAAATTTTTCCAGCCGGGAGATTTTCGTTCGGGATATTACAGAGATCAAACTTTTGGCTTTGCTACAGGACTGGCAACCGTACAACAATTTTTTGCGCAACTCTATGCCGATCCTGAAGTGGAAAAAGAACCTTTCAGTGCAGGCCGTCAAATGAGTTCACATTTTGCCACACCTTTTGTTGACAAGGATGGCAATTTTCTTCCCCTGGCGCAATTAAAAAATATTTCTGCAGATATTGCTCCAACAGCCGGACAAATGCCAAGAGCATTGGGACTGGCTTTCGCTTCAAAAAAATTCAGGGAAGTAAAAGAGCTTCATCAGTTCTCTGATTTGTCAGATAATGGAAATGAAGTTTGCTTCTGCACCATTGGCGATTCTTCTACATCGGAAGGAGTATTTTGGGAAACCATCAATGCTGCCGGTGTGTTGCAGGTGCCTTTGGCAATTTTTGTATGGGATGATGGCTATGGCATTTCAGTTCCGAAAAAATATCAAACCACCAAAGGTTCAATATCAGAGGCGCTGAGCGGATTTCAAAAACAAGAAGGCACGAACGGTATCAATATTTATAAAGTAAAAGGCTGGGATTATGCCGGCATGTGCGAAGCTTTTGAGGAAGGTATTCGCATTGCACGGGAAACGCATACGCCGGTTCTGTTCCATGTTGAAGAACTAACGCAGCCGCAGGGACATTCCACGTCCGGAAGCCATGAGCGTTACAAAGCTGCTGAACGGTTGGACTGGGAGCGGGAATGGGATTGCATTAGAAAAATGAGAGAATGGCTTTTGTCCAATATGCTGGCCGATGAAGAAGACCTGGAAAACATAGAAAGAGAAGCCAAGGAATCTGTGCGCAAATCCAGGCAGAATGCCTGGGAAGGATTTTTAAATCCGATCAAACAACAGGTGAGTAAAGCTGTTGATCTGATCAACGATGCAGCTTCAAAAATTCCTGATCGTGCAAATGAACTATTTAGTTTGGCAAAAGAATTATCCGCCAACCGCGAACCTTTGCGTCGTGATGTAATGCATAGTTTAAATGTGGCCATTGATACTGCCGGAGACAACGATGCTGCTTACTGGCTGAAAGATTATTACAACGATCTTCAAAAAGAAAATCAATCACTCTTCAATTCGCATTTGTACAACGAAGGACCTGCATCGGCATTGAATGTAGAAGAAGTAAAACTTTCTTATGCAAGCGATGCGCCTCTTGTTAATGGCTTTGAAGTGCTGAACAAATATTTCGATCAACTGTTTGCCAGCAATCCAAAAGTATTGGCCTTTGGTGAAGACCTTGGTTATATCGGTGACGTGAATCAGGGCTTTGCAGGCTTACAAAATAAATATGGTGAAGAACGGATCTTTGATACCGGCATTCGCGAACTGACTATTATGGGACAGGGTATTGGTATGGCCGTGCGTGGTCTGCGTCCCATTGCGGAAATTCAATACGTTGATTACCTGCTCTACGGATTGGAACCATTGAGTGATGATGCGGCCACACTTCATTACCGTTCGTTTGGCCAGCAAAGTTGTCCTATCATTGTTCGCACAAGAGGCCATCGTTTGGAAGGCATCTGGCACAGCGGTTCGCCAATGGGAGTGATCATCAATTCGCTTCGTGGCATGTATGTATGTGTGCCCAGAAACATGACACAGGCTGTGGGCATGTACAATACCTTGCTGAAAGGAATGGACCCCGCCATCATTATTGAATGTTTGAATGGATATCGCCTGAAAGAAAAATTACCTGATAATTTATTGGAGTTTACTGTTCCTCTTGGCATTCCTGAAATTATAAAAGAAGGAAATGACGTAACAATCGTTAGCTACGGTTCAACTCTTCGCATAGTAATGGAAGCTGTGAATGCTTTGCAAAAACAGAACATTAGTTGCGAAGTGATAGATGTTCAAACACTTTTGCCTTTTGATATTCATCATAAAATTCTAAGCTCACTCAAAAAAACCAACCGCATTGTTTTTGTGGATGAAGATCTTCCCGGCGCTGCTGCTGCTTATATGTTCAATAAAGTAATGGAAGAACAAAATGGTTACCGTTGGCTGGATGTTGCTCCAAGAACGATCACTTCGAAACCGCATCGTCCGGGGTATGGAAGTGATGGCGATTATTTCAGCAAACCGAATGTGGAAGAAATAGCAGCATTGATTAAAGAGATGATGAGGGAATGAGAATCCATGAAGTGAAGAGAGTTTTCCTTCTGTAGCTTATTTATTTGTTGCTTAATCAAACCCGGCTAAATGCAGATGTTTGCAAAAGCTTTGGCATTCTTCTCGTGTTTGCAGTGCGCTATATTTTATCACTACCATGAATTCTTTAAAATAGAATTATGAAACTGACCATCTACCAGGTTGATGCTTTTGCCGAAAATATTTTCCAGGGAAATCCTGCTGCTGTCATTCCATTGGAAAACTGGATTGATGATGAACTGATGCAAAAGATCGCCATGGAAAATAATTTAAGTGAAACGGCTTTTTTTGTAAAAAACTCCTCCTCTGAAGGGGCTTTTCATTTGCGCTGGTTTACTCCGGAATTTGAAATTGATCTGTGCGGACATGCCACACTGGCTTCGGCTTACGTCATAAAAAATTTTATTGAACCGCATTTAGCCGGGATCAATTTCACTACACAAAAAGCGGGCTTATTAAAAGCTATGGCAAAAGACGGCATGTACACATTGGATTTTCCTTCACGCATGCCGCAGCCTTGTGAAGTTCCGGAGCATCTGTTCAAAAGTTTGAACATTACTACAGCTGTTGAAGTGCTGAAGTCGAGAGATTATTTTGTGGTGCTGCCGAATGAAGAAGCGGTAAAAAATGCTGAGCCTGATTTTACAGCAATGAAAGAACTGGATGCCATTGGTGTTATCATTACCGCAAAAGGGCATTCTGCCGACGTGGTATCGAGATGTTTTTATCCTGGCGCGGGCATTCCGGAAGATCCGGTAACCGGTTCGGCGCATTGTAACATTATTCCTTACTGGAGTGATAAGTTGAACAAGACGAAATTGTTTTGCAAGCAACTCTCGCAACGTGGCGGTGATTTGTATTGTGAGTTGATGGGCGACAGAGTTTTAATGAGCGGGAAGTGCGTTTTATTTTTAGAAGGGGAAATTAATTTATGAACCTTACACCAATACAGGAAAGAAGATTACAACAGGCAAAAGATGAAATTGTTTTGCTTGAGGAACAGATCAGGAAGAAAGGCTTTGGCTTTGCTCTTTGGTTTTCATTAGTAACCGTCCTGATTGCAGCCGTCGTTATCTATCTTTTTGAGTGGATAATAGATCATAAATCACCGGCTGATTTTGTTAGGGATTATGGTTGGCGAAGCCTTCTTTGGAATTGGATCTTTTGGTTTTTAGCCAATTGCTTTTTAGTAGTGTGGGGAAACCGCTGGAATTTAAAACGGAAAAGAAAAGAATTGAAAGAGTTGAAAAAGCGCTATGGACTAATGGAGGAATCTGCTTCTTAATTCCGGCGTTGGTATCATGCGCAATTCTGAACAACTGCATTTCTTTCCAATACCAGGGAAGTTTATTCATCACTCTCAATGATGCTGAAGACTTTTGTAAATCTTCCTTTCATCAATCAAAACAAAAGAATCGAAATCTTTTGTTGATAAGCCATATTGCTGTAATGGTTTTTGCGCCGCTTCTGATTGCAAAGGTGCAAAATGGAATATTCCTTTCGTATCCTGCTTTAAAACAAAATTGATAGTTGCGTTACAAAAATTGCAAACGCCGTCGAATAATATAATAGGGTGATCAGAATTCAACAAAGAGAAAGTCTAATTCTTTGATTCTTTTAAAAACAGGATCTCCTGAAACCAGAGTTAGGTTATGATAGAGTGCTGTAGCTGCTACAAACGCATCGGTATTTTGAGTCCGTATTCTAATCTTGTTTCAATAACTTTTTGTTGAAGTAATGGCTCATTATCCTTGATAATACATTTTGATAAAAAGCTTTCGATCAAATTTATTTGTGAAGAGATTTCTTTTCAGCTTAATAATTCAATAACTGCCATAAAGCTCACCATACATTCATTGCCGTCAATACTTTTTATAGCGTTTGCATTTCCGGAAAGTGCATGAATAATAATATTGGTATCAATAGTTATAAGTGCCATCGTCTCTTTGTCTTCTTTGCCATTCCAATACATCAAAATCTTTCGGCAATTTTAATTTACCGGCAAACTCTTTCATGTCAATGCCCTTCTTTTTAGAAGCAATT
>JAICTW010000641.1 GCA_025936195.1 Flavisolibacter sp. | reverse complement strand
GTCCCTGCAAATGCGTAGCCAGTTCGGAGATCTCCAAACCACATTCATGGATCAATCCTTTTAACTCATCGCAATAGGTTTTGCTTTCTGCTGCTTTTTGCAAGTCAATGCACCTTGGATCATTGGTTGGAATTTGCACGGCAATAAATCCAATGCTCTTTGCCCACTGGCAAATTGATTTCAGATCATTGAAAGGAGGTTTGTCTCCAAGAAACTGTGCTAAAAAAATTCCGGGTCCTTTAATTGTACGCATAAATTAAGTGAGGTCTGTTGTGTTTGTTGTTGATGATACGTTTCTGTTAGTAAGAAAATGTTTGAAGGCAAAGGTGAAGCTTTAATGATTATTGTTAGTTGCTATTAAGTCTCGGTAAATAATTTGGTTAATGGAAAATGATCTTTTGCTCTATCTGTTGTATTAATGTTTTTTTTAGATGTTTTTAGTTGAACGGTTTTATGAAATATTGTTTTTTTATGAAAATTCTTTGGCAGGTGATTGGATTTTCAGTGAATGATCTTTTATGAGCCAATCTATTTTACTACTATTTTGCTTCGCTTGCGTCGCACTCTTTTGCGGTTTGTAATTCTTATCATCACTTTGCGACGTTCACTACTGTTTTCAATCATTCTTTCAGTGTGCTGACAGTAGTAATGCAGCTAAGTACAAAATCATTCGGCTAACTTTGAAAGAACTGTTCAAACAAAAACTAAACTCACCTAACAATCCAACTGCTTTAAAGAAAAGCTGAGATAAAAAAAGCATCTCCCACCTATCCCGATAGCTATCGGGATCCCCTTTAGGGGGACAGGGGGATCCACTTCTTCTCACTCTTTCCACTTTCAATTACATTTTCAATGAAGGCCATTCCACGAACACCATCTTCAATGCCGGGAAAATCCAGCCATTCTTTTTGTGGCTGCTTACCTTCAATAGAAGCTTGCACACACAAGGCAAAATTGCGATAGAGATTGGCAAAGGCTTCAATATAACCTTCCGGATGTCCCGCCGGTGTTCTTGTATTGTGTTTTGCTACATCACTTAAATAACCCGTTCCCGCACGAAGTGTTTGCATTGGCGCATCCAGCCATTTCAACAAAAGCGAATTGGGATCGGAGTGCTTCCATTCCAATCCACCTTTTTCTCCATAAACCTGAATGGTTAAATTATTTTCTTCACCAGCCATAATTTGTGAAGCCATCAACACACCACTGGCGCCATTATTAAATTTTAAAAGCACAGCGCCATCATCATCCAGTTTTCTTCCCTTCACTACAATATTTATATCAGCACAAATTTTTGTTACCTGCAAACCGGTTATGTATTCTGCTAAATTGAAAGCATGTGTGCCAATGTCGCCCATCGCTCCGGCTTTGCCGCTTTTTGAAGGATCGGTTCTCCAGGAGGCCTGCTTGTTATCAGCAGCTTCCAAAAAACTACTGAGCCAACCTTGCGGATAGGTCACAAATACTTTTCGCACCTCACCAATATTTCCATTCTTCACCTGCTCTTTTGCTTCCTTCACCATGGGATAGCCGGTGTAGGTATGTGTGAGACAAAAATATTTTCCCGATTGCTTCACTATCTTTTCTAATTCCTTAGCTTCTTTCAAATCGAAAGTCATTGGCTTGTCGAGCACTACATGAAATCCGTTTTCCAAAGCCAGTTTTGCAGGAGCAAAGTGCAAATGATTCGGTGTAACAATAGAAACAAAATCCATTCGCTGATCATCAGCTAATGCGGCTTCTTTCCGGATCATCTCTTCATAAGATGGATACACCCGTGAAGGATTTAAATTCAATTCTTCGCCTGCCTGTTTTGATTTTTTTGGATCGGAGCTGAAGGCGCCGCAAACCAGTTCAATGGCCCCATCCATTAATGCAGCCGTTCTGTGAATGGCGCCGATGAATGCACCGGGACCGCCACCAATCATTCCCATTCTTAACTTTCTCATAGTTGAATACTTGCTATAAATTTATAACAACATCTTTCATAAAATGGAAACCAATTTTTTCCTGATGTGAATTATTTGTGGTCAAAAAAAATTATTGGCTTTTAAAAAATAGTACATTTAGCAGGTTACTTACTAACGTGCTATGCTCATGAAGATGAAACCTCATACCTGTTTTTCCATAGATAGTCTGTCTCTCAAAAATTTACTGATCAAAACTATTTGCGCATGAAAAACTCAACCCGCGTTCAGCTTTCGCTTATGATGTTTTTGAATTTTTTTGTTTGGGGAGGTTGGTTTGTAACGCTGGGCACCTATCTGTCAAACAACTTAACAGCCACCGGAGCACAGAGTGGTAGTGTTTTCTCAACTCAATCGTGGGGGGCCATTATTGCTCCATTTATTATTGGCTTAATTGCAGACCGGTATATCAACGCAGAAAAAATTTTAGGAGTACTTCACATTCTTGGCGCCATACTAATGTATCAAATGTATAAGTCGGGTAGCATTGATACATTTTATCCCTATGTATTGATCTACATGATTCTTTTCATGCCAACACTTGCTTTAGTCAATTCTGTTTCATTCCGTCAAATGAATGATCCTGAAAAAGAATTTTC
>JAICTW010000660.1 GCA_025936195.1 Flavisolibacter sp. | reverse complement strand
GCCCATGTGCTATCATCTTCTCATCCAATGGATGCGTTAGCTCTACATTGGTGTACTGACCAATGCCTTTTGGATTGGAACCTTCGTCCGTTGTAGCAGAAGAAGTAGATGTATTGTCAGATGCAGCCGGAGTATTGTTATCCTGCCCTTTGCCGGAATTGGAATTACAGGCAAAGCCCAAAAAAATTAATCCTGATAAACTAATTGCCAAAATGTTCTTACGGTTCATAATGTTGTTTTTGTGATGAAATAACTTTTGAGATTTTTCTAAATACAATTTCACTTTTAAAGTCGTGCCATCTTTCTGGCCAGGTGGTTAAAGAATCGGGAATGGACAAGCACTTTAAAATCACTCATTCAATTCCGCGATAAAAGTATTTGGATGCTTTTATTTGGAAACATGACTTTCGTCATGCCGCTCCAAACAATTTAAACTGACAAATATCATAATCACAAATGATGACAGTCACCGCTACGCCGTGTACCGGAAAATATTTTTGCTCCATTAAAGACCTGAATGTCCCCGACAAAAATTAAAGCGATGAATAAAAAAATCCTCTTAGCAATTGGCTTTCTCACTTCGGTGGTATTGATCTTAACAGCCTGCATCAATAAAACGCCGACAAATAAAGATCCCTTAGATATAGAGGCGCTTACAAAAAATCAGCCTGAAGAACATGGCACAATGGTTAAAGCAGAAGATGTTCACCTCACCAATCCTTTGAACGCACAATGGGTGACGGAAGGCAAAGCAATCTATGAGTTGAAATGTTCTGCCTGCCATAAACTCACCGATGAAAAATTAGTGGGACCCGGATGGAAAGATGTTACTAAAAGAAGAAAGCCCGAATGGATATTAAACTTCATTACCAATGTGGACATGATGCTTGAAAAAGATCCGGAAGCACAAAAGCTTTTGGAAGAATGTCTGGTCCGTATGCCTAATCAAAATCTAAACCCCGGCGAAGCAAGAAAAGTATTGGAGTTTCAGCGCAGTAACGACGGAGAAAAATAGTTTATCATTTTTTAAATCAATAAATATGTCAGTCACCAAAGTTTTATCAACCATTACCTTAACTGTTGCTACAGCCGGCGTTCTGTTTAGCTGTAAGCCCAGAGGCGCCGAGTCGGCAGTTAGCGGTGATGCCGCATCCAAAGTTTACGTAGCTCCCGGCAAATATGACGAGTTCTATGATTTCGTTTCCGGTGGCTTTAACGGACAAATGAGCGTTTATGGAATTCCATCCGGACGTTTATTAAAAATCATCCCTGTTTTCTCTCAATTCCCTGAAAACGGCTGGGGCTTCAGTGAAGAAACAAAGCCAATGCTCAACACATCACATGGATTTGTTCCCTGGGATGACCTTCACCACATTGCTTTATCAGAAACAAACGGCGAACATGACGGCCGCTGGGTTTTTGCCAATGGTAATAACACACCAAGAATTGCCCGTGTGGATCTGAAAACTTTCCGCACTGAGGAGATCATTGAAATCCCGAACAGTGCCGGTAACCACTCCTCTCCTTTTATTACTCCCAATTCGGAGTATGTAGTTGCAGGCACCCGTTTCAGTGTTCCTTTGGATGATCAAAATGGTGATGTTCCTATTAATACGTACAAACAAAATTTCAAAGGCACTGTAAGCTTTATTCATGTTGATCCAACAAGCGGTAACATGAACATTGCTTTTCAGATCAGAACTCCGGGTGTAAATTTTGACCTTGCCCGTGCAGGCAAAAAAGTATCCAACGGATGGATGTTCTTCAGTTGTTATAATACGGAACAAGCCAATACATTGTTGGAAGTAAATGCTTCTGCAAAAGACAAAGATTTCATCATGGCGGTGAACTGGAAGAAAGCGGAAGAATATGTAAAAGCAGGCAAAGCCAAAAAGGAAACGGTGAAGTATGCACACAACGTATATAATGAAACCAAACATCAGGCAACATCTACTATAGAAAATGACGTACTGGTATTGGATCCGAAAGATTGTCCTGATATGTTATATTTCATTCCTTGTCCAAAATCACCACATGGTTGCGACACCGATCCTTCCGGTGAATACATTGTGGGCAGTGGAAAATTAGCAGCTATCATTCCTGTTTTCTCTTTCACAAAAATTCAAAAAGCCATTGCTGAAAAAAATTATGACGGCGATTATCAGGGCATTCCGGTAATTAAATACGAAGCTGCTTTGCAGGGTGAAGTTCAAAAGCCAGGCCTTGGTCCTTTGCACACCGAATTTGATAACGATGGCAATGCTTATACTTCCATGTTTGTTTCTTCTGAAATTGTAAAATGGAGAGTGAAAGATCAAAAAGTATTGGACCGTGTTCCTACTTATTATTCAGTTGGTCACTTAAGCGTAATGGGTGGACCTACCGCCAAACCTTATGGCAAATATTTGATCGCTTATAACAAAATCACTAAAGACCGTTATTTACCAACCGGTCCTGAGCTCGCACAAAGCGCACAGT
>JAICTW010000521.1 GCA_025936195.1 Flavisolibacter sp. | reverse complement strand
GGCCGTCCTGACCTGGCTCAAAAAGGAGAGGAACTAACGATGGAAGACCTTGCAGGCATGATGTATGATAGCCTTCAAAAAAAGATCATTCCTTTAGCCGATGATGTAATTGTTTATCCGGCACATGGCCCTGGAAGTGCCTGCGGAAAAAACTTAGGACCTTATACCTATAGCACCATTGGTGAAGAAAAGCAAACCAATTATGCCTTAAAAGCAAAAAACAAAAAGGAGTTTGTTCAATCCATTACCGAAGGTTTATCTGCGCCTCCGCAATATTTTCCCATCAATGCCAAAATCAACAAAGAAGGGTATGAAAGCCTGGATAAGGTTTTGGAACAAGGCATGAAGCCTTTGTCTATTGATGAAGTAAAGAAAGCTATTGATGAGGATGTATTAATTCTTGATACCCGCAATGCGGACCTGTTCACACATGGATTTATCCCCGGTTCTGTTTCTATTGGATTGGATGGACGTTTTGCAGAATGGGCCGGAAGCTTGTTACCGTTTGATCAGCCCATGATCATTGTTACAGAAACTGGTAAAGAAAAAGAAGCAGTTATTCGTTTGGCAAGAGTTGGATTTGACAATGTGATTGGATATGTTGATGGCGGAGTTGATGCCTGGAAAAAGGCCGGCGAAGAAACAGATATGATCATTAATGTAGAAGCCGATGAACTGGCTATGGACATTCCTTTTGACCAACGACTTGTTGTGCTTGATGTACGAAAGCCTACCGAGTTTGCAGAAGGACATGTAAAGGAAGCAGTCAATATCCCCTTAGGTGAAATGAACGATGCTATGAACTTTTCCAATTTTGAAGAAGACCAGAATATTTATGTTCATTGCCAGGGAGGATACAGAAGTGTTATCGCTTCTTCCCTGCTAAAGCGGCAAGGCATTCATAACCTTCGGAATGTAGTTGGTGGATGGAAAAAAATAACTGAACAGAAGAACATTAAAACAGAAAAAGAGAAAAGCGTTTTAAATTAATGAAACATAAAAGCAAAAAGTCCTTCAGCGATGAAGGACTTTTCTATGCAATGATTTCTCCGTACTCCGGCTTCCATTCGTACTTCCATCTTCTGTGGCTCCACAACCACATATCCGGTTGCCGGCGAATAATTTCTTCCAGATAAGTCACGTATTTTTTTGTTAGTTCACCCCGCTGCGTTGAAGCGGGATTTTCTTCTGCCAGATGAAAATGGATCTTGTAATAACCTCTTTTGGATTTTGAAAAATAACAAAACACCACAGGCACATTTCCTCTTCTTGCACCATTTTCAGGACCTTTTACAAAAGGGGCAGGCTTTGTAAAAAAATTCAGCCAAAGAGCATTTTGAGGAACACCGGCATTTTGATCTGCCACTAATGCGATAACTGCTTTTTCATTTCGATAAGGGATGATAGCATTTCTCATATCTGTTGCCGGCAGCAAAATAGCTCCGGTCTTGGCTCTCATCTTCATAAATATGCGGTCAAATATTTTATTGGTCAGCGGCATGTAAACCGTGAGCAATCTGTATTTAAGATGAAGCGGAATACTAACATTGGCATATTCCCAATTAAAAAAATGACCCGAATGCAACTGACATTTCTGAACACCTTTGTTGTATAAATAATCAAACACAGCAAAGTCGCCATTGAAATGTTTTTTGATGAACTGTTCATTTGCGCTAAACAGCTTGATGGTCTCAATAAAACTATCCGCGAAATTTCTATAGAATTTTTTGGCGATCCCTTTTCTTTCCTGTTCTGCTTTTTCAGGAAAGGCAATTAGTAAATTATGATCAACAATCTTTCTTCTGTATCCTGCTACATAATAAATAATGAAATAAGCAAAATCGGAAAAAAGGTACAATACTTTTAAAGGAAGAAGCGATAGCAAATAAAGCAAACCATAAACTACATAATACATAAGCTGCGCAAAGATAGCTAAGAGATAAAGTGTAAAACAGATAATGAGATCATTCTTTACAACACAATATTTTGAACTAAGTCTGACTTGTACGGGTAATCCGTATTAAAATGCAAACCGCGGCTTTCTTTTCTGAACGAAGCACCTTTTGTAATTAGGTAACCAACTGTAATCATGTTGCGTAATTCGAGCAGCTGGGGTGATACTGTTGTTGTTTGATACAATCCTTCTGTTTCATCAAACAACAAGTCAATCCGTTTCATGGCTCTTTGCAAACGAACATTGTTCCGCACAATACCCACATAATCGCTCATTACCTGTTGCAGTTCTTTCAGGCTTTGCGTGATCAAGATATTTTCCTTGGGCTGCGATGTTCCTTCTGCATTCCAGTCGGGCACATTGGGTAAATCTTTCAAACCACTTAATGTGTTCACAGCATCTACATAGCAACGATGTGCAAATACCATGGCTTCTAAAAGAGAATTGCTGGCCAAACGATTGGCGCCATGCAAACCTGTGCTTGAACATTCACCACAGGCATATAAATTTTGAATGGAGCTTCGTCCCCATTCATCAGTTTTAATTCCGCCGCAACTGTAATGGGCTGCAGGAGCCACGGGGATCATGTTTTTAGAAACATCAATTCCAATGGACAAACATTTTTCATAGATGTTCGGAAAATGTTCTTTGAATTTTTCCATGTCCATGTGGCGGCAATCTAAATAAACATGCTCCGTACCTGTGATCTTCATTTCGTTATCAATCGCTCTTGCCACAATATCTCTTGGCGCTAAGTCTTTTCTTGCATCGTATCGTTCCATAAAAGCTTCGCCATTGCTATTGCGCAGAATGCCACCGTCGCCACGTACCGCTTCCGTAATTAAAAAAGCCTGGCCTCTTTTTCCTGCCTCATACAAAGCGGTTGGATGAAACTGAATGAATTCCATATTTTCAATTCTTCCTTTTGCACGATATACCATTGCTACGCCATCGCCGGTAGCAATGGAAGGATTAGTGGTGGTGCGATACACTTGCCCGTTTCCACCAGTTGCCAGCAAAGTAATTTTTGAAAGAATTTTTTCAATACGGTTGTTTTTTGCATTCAGCACATACACGCCATAACAACAAATATCCGGGGTAGACTTTGTAATAAGGTAACCTAAGTGATGCTGAGTGATAATATCAATAACAAAACAATGGTGGACCAATTGAATGTTCGGTTGTTTTTTAGCAGCATCGAG
>JAICTW010000529.1 GCA_025936195.1 Flavisolibacter sp. | reverse complement strand
GCGCGGCGCCCATCTTGGAGGGCTGGAGTCAGCCGCTGGGCGCACTGTCGAACGAAGACGGGCTGTGGGATCTCGAGTTTGGCGACCCCTCGGTCGACAGCGACAACCACCGGCTCGTGCTCTCGTACGACGACGTCGTCACTCGCACCGCAAACTACCAGGGCAGCTACTACGTCGAAAGTGACGTAAACATTCCGGGCAGCACCGAATCCATGGCAACAGAATTAAGCCATGATAAATTAATGATGAACAGCCGTAATCAGAAAGGTGACGTTCATGCAAGAATTGTTTCCATCAGCAGTGATGGAGGTGCTACATGGGATACGAGTTATTTCGATCAGACCTTGATTGATCCGGTAAACCAGGGAAGTATTCTGACGATCGGAAAAAAGCATGGAAAGAACATTATTGCATTCTGCAATGCAGCCGATACAAACCGGAGGGACAATCTTACCTTGCGCATCAGTTATGATGATGGGAAAACCTGGAGCAAATCTTTTTTGATAGATAAAAGTAAAGAGGGAAATAAAACTGATTTTGCAGCTTACTCAGATCTGGTAAAACTTGGTGAAAATAAAATTGGTGTGCTGTATGAAAGAAACGGGTATAAAGAAATAGTGTTTACGGTAGTGAAATGGAAGTGAATGGTTATAAGTTAAGGATTGCAAAATGCACGCAAGATTTCATTTACCGGCAGGAATGGCATGGCACCAAATTTTTAAAAGGATTTTTTAGCAAAAAAAATTATAAACCGGTATTGCGGTAAATATCGTTCATTGATATAGAAAGCTGAATGCTTTGAATAATCAGTGCAGTGTTTGCCTCATTCAAATCTTCAAATTTCCAAAGATCGTCCTGCTGCCTGGTGGCTATTTGAATGAAGCGTTTTTTTGAGTCTATCATAATGTATTCTTTCAAAGAGGGAATCTGGCAGTAAAAGAAAAATTTTCTGCCCTTGTCAATGTGTTGAGTAGATGCAGAAAGAATTTCGATGATAACAGACGGATTGGTTAAGGTATCGAAACGGTCATCTTCCATTTGCGGTTCTCCGCAAACAATTTGTGCGTCAGGATACATGTAGGTTTCGTGAGAGGGTGTACTTACACGCATGTCGGAGGGTAAGATCTGACATTCTTTGCCTTCCAGATAGCTCCCTATTTTGGAGTAAAGATTAACTGCAATCTGGTTATGGGCTAGTCTTGCTCCACTCATTGCCTGCACATAGCCGTAGAAATATTCATGCTTTTCTTCTGAAGTTCTTTCCATGGCAAGATACTCCTCAGGAGAAATAAAATTGTATTTGGGTACCGCTTCTTTTACCTTATTTTCCATACCCTAAATTTAATTTTTTTATCAACCCATATCAAAAACTGTATTTGGGAAAAAACAAATCCGCAGTTTTGCCAATCAAATTAATGAAGTGAACGACAATTCTTTCCCTGGTTCTATCTACAAATCGAATTCTGCTTTTCTTTGGCTCATTGCCGGAACTTTGTTTGCCATCCTTTGGGCGTCGGCATCTACCGCAACCAAGATCGGTCTTACGGTTGCACAACCGCTGGTAATTGCTGAAGTACGTTTTGCTTTGGCTTCGTTCATCATGTTGTTCGTTGCACATTTTATTTTAAGGCGACGTTTGCCTTTGAAAAAGGAATGGAAGCAATTAGCGATCTATGGCATTTTGAATATCAGTATTTATCTGGGTTTGTATGTTGTTGCCATGCAAAACATCACTGCAGGAATTGGCGCTTTGGCAGTTGCATCCAATCCGGTGTTCATTAGTTTTCTTTCGGTGTTCTTCTTAAAAAAGAAACTGCATTATTCAATTATAATTTCTATCATCGTTTGTACGGTTGGAGTAGTCTGTGCTTCGTGGCCTTTGCTTGGAAATGCAACGGTAAGTGTTTCAGGATTGGTTATTTTACTATTAAGCATGTTGTCGTATTCCGTTGGTGCTATTTACGTTTCATCCAAACAATGGAACGGACTTTCATTACTGACGATTAACGGCTGGCAAACTTTACTTGGCGGATTGTTTCTATTGCCAATAACATTGTTCTTCTATAAAAATCCAGTCAATCATTTCAATAGCAAATTCTGGTCATCAGTAAGCTGGCTGGCCATTCCTGTTTCGATTTTTGCGGTGCAATTGTGGTTATGGCTATTGCAATTGAATGCCGTTCGTGCAGGTTTGTGGTTGTTTCTTTGTCCATTATTTGGTTTCATCATTGCAGCATGGATATTGAAAGATGCTATTAGCATTTACACGGTTCTGGGAGTTTTGTTGGTGATTGTTGGTTTGTTGTTATCAAGAATGAACACGAAAAGAAATGAAGTGCGGCCTGACTGATATTAATAATCAAATTAAAATCATGATTGACAAGAAATCGCTTGCATTGTTTATCTCTCTTGCTTTTTCAATTCTTTTGCATGCTCAAAAGCCTGTTGAATATTATACAACGATTTCACCCAATGACGATATGCGGCAAATCATTTACAAAGCTGCTCATCTTGTTCCAACACAAAGGCAATTCAACTGGCAACAATATGAGCTTACGGCTTTTCTCCACTTCGGCATCAACACGTTTACGGATAAAGAATGGGGCGAGGGCACAGAAGATCCGAAGCTCTTCAATCCTTCTCAATTGAATGCAGAACAGTGGGTGAAGGTTTGTAAAGATGCAGGATTCAAACTCGTCATTCTTACGACAAAACATCACGATGGTTTTTGTTTGTGGCCAAGCAAATTCACGGAACATTCGGTAAAAAGCAGTTTGTGGAAAAATGGTAAGGGTGATGTGGTGAAGGAAGTGGCAAATGCCTGTAAAAAATATGGGCTTCATTTTGGCATTTATGTTTCTCCATGGGACCGCAATTCAAAACTGTATGGTACAGATGCCTACAATGATTATTTCGCAAATCAATTAACGGAATTGCTCACGCAATATGGCAAAATTGATGAAGTGTGGTTTGATGGCGCCAACGGAGAAGGTCCGAACGGTAAAAAGCAGGTGTATGATTTTGAAAGATGGTACCGACTAATCCGCAAATTACAACCACAGGCAGTCATTGCAGTAATGGGCCCTGATGTAAGATGGGTTGGCACAGAAACCGG
>JAICTW010000545.1 GCA_025936195.1 Flavisolibacter sp. | reverse complement strand
TACTTCATCCTACACCAAAGGCGTAAGGGGATGGATCAAAAGAACACCCTATATACTGGTGATGCTGGTGGTATTGTTCTTTGGTCTTTTCCTTTTGTTTAAAAACAAACCCACCGCTTTTATTCCTACGGAAGATGAGGGAAGACTGTACGTGACGTATGAAATGCCCGAAGCCACATCAACCACCAGAAGCGTTGAAATGCTCACTACTTTGATGGGCCGCATAAGGCAACTTCCTGAAGTAAATGTAGTTGGCGGTATAGCCGGATTGAACATCATCAGCTTCTCTAACAAAACCAATGTGGGTACCATGTTCGTTCTGTTGAAACCTTGGGATGAACGCAAAGGTGAGGAGCATACTTCGCAGGCCGTAGCTGCGAAAATTTCAAAAGCAGTTGCCGATATCAGGGAGGCACGTGTTCTTGCTATTCTGCCACCGGCCATTCCGGGATTAGGCGCCACTTCGGGATTTACATTTGAGCTGCAACAAACTACAAGCAATGATAACATCAAACAGTTTGAAGCCGTTGCGCAAAAATTTTTGGCGGCAGTGAACAAGCGTCCCGAAATTGGAATGGCTTACACTTTCTTCAACACCCGTACACCTTCCTATAAAATTGATGTGGATAGAGAGAAAGCAAAACAATTAAATGTAAACGTGGCTAATGTATATTCAACCTTGTCCACTTTATTAGGAAGCACTTATGTAAACGATATCAATTTGTATGGAAGAAACTTCCGTGTAATGGCGCAGGCAGACAGCAGCTACCGTTCTTCACTCGATCAGTTGAATCGTTATTATGTAAAGAATAACGCAGGAAGCATGGTGCCATTAAGTTCGCTTATCACAACAACATTGGTGGAAAGTCCTGCGGTGATCTCTCACTATAATATTTATCGTTCCATTGAAATCAATGGTTCTGCAAAAGCTGGCTACAGCAGCGGACAAGCTATTGATGCCTTAAAAGAAGTAGCGGCGCAAACACTTCCTGCCGGTTATGGTTACGAATTTTCCGGAATGAGCCGTGAAGAAATAAAAGCCGGAAGCAGTTCCATTTATATTTTCATGCTTTCATTAGTGTTTGTGTTTTTGTTTTTAGCGGCCTTGTATGAAAGCTGGTCTATTCCTTTTTCGGTTTTGTTTGCAGTACCTATCGGCGCATTGGGTTCCATTATAACGTTAACCTTAATTCCAAGCCTTACCAATAACATCTATGCACAAATAGGACTCATAACTTTAATTGGTCTTGCCGCAAAAAATGCAATCCTTATTGTGGAATATGCTAAAGAAAGAGTTGATAGCGGGATGGAAATTATGCAGGCAACCATGACTGCGGTAAGCTTGCGTTTGCGTCCCATTGTAATGACTTCGCTTGCATTTATTTTGGGGGTATTGCCACTTGCATTGGCTACTGGTGCTGCTTCGCAAAGCCGGCGTACTATTGGATGGACCGTATTTGGAGGAATGCTGGCCGCAACAACGCTTGCCATTTTTATAGTCCCAGTATTGTTTGTATTGATCACCAAATTATCGTACGGCAGAAAGTTGAAGCAGATGCAGGAAGAAGTTCGCAAGGAACACGAAATAGATATGCATATTGCAGAGGACAATCTTTAAAAGATAGTTTGTGTTCATTCCATTTTATAGAAGCAACTGGCGGTGATTAGTTCTGTTGATGAAGACTGTTATGCATTCCTGCTTGCACACTCCGCTAATGGTTTAAGCATGATGCTTTCTATTTACTATTTGATGTTATTGTGATAGCGAACTGTATGAGTAAGTTTCTGAAATAATGTTTACTTTACTCTATATCGTTTTCATAAATTCAACCATCGCCAAATCTATGTTTATTAAAAAGCTGTATTGCCTCTTATTTGTCTTCTTCATTTATGACTTGTCCTTCTCTCAACAGAAGCAAAGCAAAAAAGATTTTCATTCCTGGGCGCTTACTCCGCCAATGGGATGGAACAGTTGGGATTGTTTTGGTCCAACAGTAACCGAAGCAGAAGTAAAATCCAATGCCGATTACATGAGCCGCTATTTAAAAAAATACGGATGGGAATATATTGTTGTAGACATACGTTGGTATGTAGCCAATGATAAAGCGCATGGCTATAATGAAAATGATCCGCAATTCTCGATAGATAGTTATGGACGTTTCACGCCTGCTGTTGAACGTTTTCCTTCGGCTGTCAATAACAAAGGGTTTAAACCACTTGCCGACTATATCCATTCTAAAGGTTTGAAGTTCGGCATCCATATTATGCGAGGTATTCCTGTGGTGGCGGTTAAAAAAGCATTGCCAATTGCAGGTACAAACTTCACTGCAAAAGATATCTATTCAGAAAAAGACCAGTGCAAATGGTTGAAAGATATGTACACGGTTGATGCCGGTAAAAAAGGTGCGCAGGAATATTATAATTCATTGTTCAAATTATATGCATCATGGGGAGTGGATTTTGTGAAAGTGGATGATCTGTCGGCAACCATCTATCATAGTGGTGAAATAGAAATGATCCGCAAAGCCATTGATGCCAGCGGAAGAAAAATAGTGTTGAGCACTTCTCCCGGCGAAACGCCCATTGAAGATGCGCAGCATGTGCAACAACACGCCAACATGTGGCGCACCATTAATGATGTATGGGACAGATGGAGCGATGTAAAAGAACACTTCGATATATTCAGAAGATGGAACCCTTACCGTATTACAGGCGCCTGGCCGGATGGAGACATGTTGCCGATGGGGCGCATAGGCATTCGTGCTGAAAGAGGGAACAACCGCATGTCGCTGCTGACAAAAGAGGAACAATACACATTAATGACATTGTGGTGCATCTTCCGTTCGCCACTGATGTTTGGTGGTAATTTACCGGATAATGATTCTTTTACTTTGTCCCTGCTTACTAACGCCGATGTGTTGTATATTCTCAATCACAGTACCAACAACAGGGAATTGTCCAATAACAATGACAAAATTGTATGGATTGCCGATGATCCAAAAACCGGAGACAAATTTCTGGTACTTTTTA
>JAICTW010000752.1 GCA_025936195.1 Flavisolibacter sp. | reverse complement strand
CTACCAGAAAATGGTCAATGCCTATTCAAAACTGGGGACTGATCCTATCACAGTTCTTAACGATCTTTGAAAAAAGGGTTCAACTTTAAATAAAGTCAAACCCCAATTATTTTTACTTACACACTTAATGAGATAGTGTCTTTTATATACGTATGTTGCGAAGATTAGAATTTATACTGCTTCAATTACTCGCCTGGATTGGTTTCTTTGAACTGGCGCGACTGATTTTTCTTTTGTATCATCATTCGCAAACCAGCCAGCTTTCCTTTACAACCATCTTGCTAACGTTTGTTTACGGTTTTAGGATGGACCTGTCCATGGCTTGTTACCTTATTGTACTTCCCGGCCTGTTTGTTTTGCTTTCGGTTTTCATTTCATTTTTTAGAAAAGCGTTGATCTATAAAATTTATTCCTGCATTGTACTGTTTTTATTGCTAGTCATTGTACTTGGTGATCTGGAAATTTACAGTGAATGGGGATACCGGTTGGATTCAACTGTGCTTCAATATTTGTCCTCTCCAAAAGAGGTATGGGCTTCTGCAGGACATTTACCTCTGTTCTGGATCCTGCTTGCTTTTGTTCTGGTGTTTTTGGGTTTGTTGTTTTTGTTCAACAGAATGATTGACAAATTTGTTTTTCTCTTGCAATCGCCGAAAGAAAAAAGGCTGATTTCGTTTGCAGTGATTGCGTGCTTTATTCCTTTGCTGATCATTCCCATTCGTGGTGGTGTACAAATGCAACCGATGAACCCAAGCTGGGTTTATTTTTCTTCCAGCAATTTTGCCAACATCAGTGCATTGAATGCCCCCTGGAATTTTTTTCAGGATATATTGGATAAAGAAAGAGGGATCAGAAATCCTTATCTGTTTTTGCCTGCTCAACGCAGTGCAGAAATTGCAGATAGTTTGTATCGCAGGTCAAATGCTCATGTACAATTGATAGATACATCTTCAGGTAAGTCAAACATCATCTTGATTGTGTGGGAAAGCTTTACCGAAAAAGTGGTGGATACTTTGATTGATGGTAAAGAAGTGACGCCAAATATCAATCGTTTAAAGAAGGAAGGAATTTATTTCAGCGATATTTATGCAAGCGGCGACAGAACACATAAAGGAATGTCCGCCATTTTCAGTGGTTATCCTGCCTTGCCCAACACTTCAATCATTCGCTTTCCTCAAAAATCGGCAAAGCTTACACTGATAAGCAATCTGTCGAAGAAACATAACTACACCAATACATTTTATTATGGTGGCGATCCCGATTACGACAATTATAATTCATATTGGCTGCATGGCGAATTCAATATCATTGGCGGTGACGCATTCAGTTCAAAAGATAAATTAACAGAATGGGGAGCATTAGATGGCGCTGTTGCCAACCGTATGATCAATGATTTTTCGAAATGGAAAGAACCTTTTTTTAATAGCTGGCTTACGTTAACCAGTCATGTTCCTTATAAAATTCCTGTTGCTCCGACCTTTCAGGGCAATGACGAAACAACCTTGTTTTTAAATTCGGTTCATTACACTGATGAAGTGATTGGCAACTTCATTGAAAATTGTAAAAAGCAACCCTGGTGGGAAAACACAGTAATTATTATCACTGCAGATCATGGTATTCGATTCCCTGTTACCGAAAAAATCGTCAATGATTTTAAAATTCCAATGCTTTGGCTGGGCGGCGCAATCAAAAAGAATAAGGGTTTAGTTATAAACAAGCTGGCTTCTCAAATTGATTTAGCGGCAACATTGACGAAGCAATTGGGTTGGAATGCTTCTGTTTTTCCATTCAGCAGAGATATTACAGACTCTACTTCTATTCCTTTTTCCTTTTTCTCCAACAGCAT
>JAICTW010000685.1 GCA_025936195.1 Flavisolibacter sp. | reverse complement strand
TCATTAAGTCAATACGCACGGTAAGACTGGTATTTCCTGTATTGACAACTGTAATAGGCCAGAGCTGCGTTTTCTCGACAATACCTTGGGGAGGCAGGTTCAAATTTACCAGCAACTGCGCCTGCGATTGTACCGCATAAAAAATTAACCACGCAAACAAAATCTTCTTCATAGCATCTTGTTTTAATTAAAATACCGGGTGAAGCCAACAGTGAAAAACTCGTATTTACTTAGCTCGTTTATGCCATTGGGTAAATAGCTTTTTTCCATGTTGATGTTCAGTTCTCCTATTTTCGAAATGTTGATTTTGGCATTTCCAAAGAATCCAAATTTTAAATCGGTGTTGTCATTAAGGCGATTGAGTTTCAAGCCATAGTTAATTACAGTCGCACCAAAAAGTTTATGCGAAAGACCCGCCTGCAAAACCGTTACGTTGAATGTTCCATTGGCTGTATAGGAAAAACCAGAGTTTATAATGAATGATGAAAAATCCAATGACTGATTAAAGAAGATGTTCTTCGCATTGAAATAGATAAAGCCCGAATCGGCTGAGGAATTATACAATTGTGTATAAACAAGAGACGAACTGCTTCTTGCTGTGCCAATAGTATAAATATGGAAAACGGAACCACTAAACGACTGGTATTGATTTTCGTAAATCTGGTTCTCTACTAGAGTGTATTGCGATGAAGGCATCATTGCCAAAGTGATCGTTGGAAAATTCCGTTTGCGGAAGGAAGCAGAAATGTTCTTAACAACACTGTTCGCATTGTACCTCTGTATAATAAATGGGTTTGACAGATCACTTTTTCGAACAGAGCCTGCCAGATGAACAATCTTTTTAAAGAGATCCTGTTCTGCCTTGATGTACCAGTTATTAGCAGCACCATTAATTCTGTAACCGGCAAAGTTTTGAAAATTGGCGCCTTGGCGGGTATAGTTTGCTTCCAGCTTGGTTTTTGTTGCAGGCAAATAAGATCTGATGCCAACACTCAATGCCTGACTATTTTTATCGAAAGCTTTTGCAGCCGATTTATTACTTGAATCGTAGAGATAGGGAGCAAAAGACTGGGCAAATTCTATATTGGCTCTTGCGTTTTTGAATAAAAATAATTGGCCGGCAATACTCGAGCCGCGTATTAAAGAAGCTGAATGTATTGAGGTCAAAGAGATCTGCTTGCGGCCTTCGTAGTAAGTAGCAATAAGATGATCACTTTCTTTTTTACCATAACCAACTCTGAAAGAATAAACATATTGATCAGGCCGCACCGAACCCCGATAAATAAAATCCCTGCTGCGCAGATCAATTTTCCCAATCGCTGCAGCAGTATAAAACTTATTCTTATTGTACTCAAAATTGAGTCCTCTTACATTTGTGTTTTTTAATGTCAGATTGCTAAAATTGGGTAGCGTTCTGCCAATGGCAAAGGTCTTCACCGCACTTGCCGGTTCACTAAGGAGCCTGATATCCTTTTCGGATAATCCGGCTTTAAGCAAATTCTCTTTTAGAACATTCATATCAGACGGGCTTGCCCTTCCGCTTGCAAGTGACCGTAAGCTTTTGATGTTTCTTTGTGTTTGTATGAACTCTGTTCGGAGGGAATCGTATTGATGTTGAAGACTGTCTTTTCTTGTTTCCACTTTTTCGTAGAGACGAACAAAATCTTTTGCTTTGATCAAAAGCGAATCTTTTTTATTGCTTTCAAGTGTATCCAGCATATCCGGTGAGAGCAACATCTCTTTACAATCAATATATTTTTTCTGAATGGCTGCTTTGCTTAGTGTAGACGTTATTGTATTGAGTTGATGACTGGTTTGATCAAGAGCCGGTTTAAGTGATGGCTTCTGAAGCTTATTCTCAAAATCTCCTATCCTCTTTTGAACTTTTGCTCTTTGCATGTTGAAAAAGCCCTGTGCATCAAATTCAATTCTAAAGTCCCTGAAATCCTTAAAGATCCGGGAATTACTATGCCGTTCAACATAAGAAACTCTCACCGGAATAGCATCGGCCAACACTGCGGAGAAACTACCCTGTAAAAGATGCTGTGAGCTGTTAGTTTCAATGAAAGGAGTATCAGCACCGGTCCGCCGGACCCACTGATAACTAAAATATCCGCCATTAAAATGGACTGGATGTTTTTCGAGCGGTGTCAGATCATTTTTTGGAAGCAGTTTAGCTGACGAATCTTTTAAATGGAACAGAGAATCCTCTGCCTCTTTCATATTGAGGGGACCTACGGAAATTTTCTTTTGAAATGAACTGA
>JAICTW010000427.1 GCA_025936195.1 Flavisolibacter sp. | reverse complement strand
TTGAGAATGCTGAATAACGCTATTGATCTAAAAGATCTGCGCATTCCTCCTGCTAACAGGCTGGAGAAACTTTCGGGCGACTTGAAAAGTTTTTACAGCATCCGGATTAATAACCAATGGCGTATTATTTTTAAATGGAATTCAGGCAATGCTTCTGAAGCAGAAATTACAGACCATCATTAAAAGAAATATTATGGCCAAACTTAGAAATATTCATCCCGGAGAAATATTGATGGAAGAGTTCCTACTCCCTTTTCGCATATCTGCTTATAAATTGGCCAAGGACATCGGTATT
Source organism: Flavisolibacter sp. (assembly GCA_025936195.1). The sequence continues at coordinate 3,289 of JAICTW010000427.1, read as the reverse complement.
CCTCAAACAAGAGTGTCAGAAATATTAAAAGGCAACCGAAGAATAACTGCCGATACAGCTTTAAGACTTGGCAAGTATTTCGGAAATTCTGCCAAGTTTTGGCTGGGACTTCAGGACGATTATGATTTGGAGGAAGAAAAAAATGCCAAAAGCAGCTTAATTGATACTATTCCTACCATTCAGCATGATGCTGCCTAAGAACATTTTCGCCAGTATTCACACATTGTGATATAGACGATTATACTTTGCGATTATTCGCCTTCACGATTTGTTGCTTAAAAACATTCTGCTTTCAATTCACTCACCACTCTTTCAATTACTCCCTCCCATTCTCCTTCCTTTTCCTGCCTGAACAATTTCATTGTTGGATACCACGGGCTGTCTTCACAATTTCTCATCCAGCGCCAATCCGCATCGGCATGCAGTAAAGTCCAAACCCGAACACCCAAAGCACCGGCAAGATGTGCAGGCATAGAATCAATGCTGATCAACAAATCCAACCCTTTGATGCGTTTTGCATATTCGTATAAAGAAACATCTCCTGGATGAATTCCATATTCTTCGCTCCATCCTGCTTCTTTTGCATTTTCCTGAAGAATAAAAACTTTGTTGCCGGTTGCTTCAAACAAAGGCTTTAAGAAATTAAATGGAATGTTACGGTGCAAAGCCCAGTTACCCGCTTTCCAAACCAAGCCAATTGCTAATTCATCCTTTTTTTTTGACAATTGCTCGGGCTCGACATGTAGATAAGGAATTTGATTGGGAATAGTTTCAATAGTAGTTCTGAAAATATACGGCAGCTCCATTATCTCCACATCAGCGTCGTATTGCACTTCCGGAGCACCATCATGCAAAGGCAAAATTTTATCAATTCCATTTACAGTTTGCAACAATGGAATCAACGGTTGCTGTGCCCAAACAATTACTTTTCTGGCAATGGCCTTTACCAATGGTGCATAGCGAATGAATTGAATGGTATCGCCCAATCCATGATAACAACGGATCAATACTGTTTTGTTGTGAAGTGGTGATCCATTCCAAATCCATTGCTGGTGACGCTGCAAATGCCAGGATGTTTTTCCTGCTCTCTCTTTCAACACTTCATCACTGAATTTCCATGCTTCTTCAAAGGCACCGTTAAGCATGCAATTCATCCAATGATCCGGAGTATAATGCACCAACTCTCTCTTCATAAAAATTGATTACGCATAACGGCGCACCATCTCTACACAAAAATCAGAGAACTCATTAATGTTTTGTGGCGCACTGGTGTGATGTGGCTGTATGCCTTTGGATTCGGGAGTAAAACAAAACGTAACCGTTACATCAAAATCTTCCACTGCTTTCATCACTCTGTCAAACCATTTGTCTGCATCAGGACGCAACCAATCGGCCCAACTTAAACCCGTGCGCAAATAACGAACACCTAATTGCTTCATCCATTTTACAGCATCATCCAGACGGGGATCTTCAAAGTGAAACCATTGGCAAAGACCAACTTCGGGTGTATGTTCAGCAAAATGTTTCAATGCAAGCTTTGGCGTTCCGTCTTCCTTTAATAATCCCATATAAAAATGACGATAGTAAGAAGAACCTTCTGCCTCACGGTGTCGCGTAGTGGCCGGCCATGCTTTGGGAAGATCGTACAAGCTATACCAATGAATGCGTTCTACACGGCCTTTCAATAGTTCAGCGGTTCTTTTAAATCCAAACTCCTGTACTTCCTCCGCACCGAAACTGGAAATGCCCACTTCTGTTATCCAAATGGGAAGGTCGGTGACCGCTTCAATTTCTGCGATCTTATCGGGCCAGTCATTTAATTGCCAGTGATTCCAGTCCAGCGGAAAACCATGAATGGCCACTGCATTCAATTCATCCAATACTCCATTCTTTTTTAAACGTTCAATAAAAAAAGAATCAATTGGAGAAATGCCACCCAATACTCTTTTGAGTTGAGGCTTCTCTGCCTTCACAGCCTGCGCTGCTGTTTTCACCATGTCGGAATAGATCTTCCATTCGGGATCCACTTCAAAATCCCAATGCGATTTGTTATTCGGTTCGTTCCAGAATTTTACAGCTTCGATCATAGTCAATGAAGAATAAAAAATTAAAAATCAAAAATGAAGCGTTTACAAAGCCGGCAACTCTTTACATTTTTGATTGCTCATTTTTAATTTCTAATTTATTAGTGTTTTATTTTTTTATTTAACGTTCCCATCCACTCCTGTCCTATTGCCGATAGATATTCAGAGCGGTTCCAACCATTGGCAACTTCAATCAATGAATCATCAGGCCTGGCCACATACATTTCATGTCCCGGACGTGCAGTCACCTTTAGTCCGCAGGTGCGCAACATGGCTTCAATACACGCATGATTGGGCGCCCACCAATTGGTTGGATCTTTCGCCAATCTTTTTTCAATGAAGGCCATTACCGGCCAGCCTTTTTTCAACATGTTCTTTCTTTCTTCCAGCATCATGTCCGGCTTTGTTTCAAACACTTCTTCACCGGGCATGGTCATCGTTTGAAAGATCATCATGCCTTTTAATTTCTGCGAAACAATATCCAATGCCAGCATCGGATAACGCAAATGATAAAATACTCCCATGAAGATGATGATATCAAAGCTGCGTTTCATTTTTGCAAGATCATACACCTGCATTTGTTTGAAGCTTACCTTATCGGACAAACCCATTTCCTTAGCTGCCCATTTTGCCTGACGCAAATAATGCGGATCAAGATCAATGCCCAAAACATTCGCTCCTCTTTTTGCTAATTCAAACGAATAGAAGCCTGCGTTGCAACCAATGTCCAGTGCCGTTTTACCTTCCAGATCTTTGGGAATAATTTTTTTTATATCCTCCCATTTGAATTTTGGAAAATCCCCAAAATAATGATCCGGTGCGGTTTGCACGCCATTGGGCAAATGCAGGTTGTGAAACCATGGTTGCAATTCTTTTATTTTAGCTGCAAGCTTTCCATTGACTGTTGGTGTAACTGCTTTTGACATATCACTTCATTATAGTAGTTCTCTAATTCAGTTGCACGGTGGGCTGCAGTATGATTTGCTAATACTTTTTTTCTTGCAGCTCCACCAATTGACTTTCTCTCTTCTTCTGAAATACTTTTCAGATAATTCAGTGTATCACTTGCTGATCTTGCAATCAGAATTTCTTTGTCTATTTCAAAAATGGAATCAATACCATCCCAGTAATCGCTGATGATAGACGTACCGCAGGCGGCTGCTTCAAACAAACGCACAGAAGGCGAATAACCAGCCTTGATCATA
>JAICTW010000818.1 GCA_025936195.1 Flavisolibacter sp. | reverse complement strand
TATTCGTGAAAAAGTTTAGCCCGGCGTTTGTACTCCTGATCGTTTCTTCCATTCTGATTTTATTCTCCTGCAAAAAAATAAATGAGGCTACTACGCTTGGTGGCAATTTGATTCCGGCAGTGGATAATGTAAATACGTTCGAAGTTGCATTGAATGCAGAAACCAAAAATGCAATTACTGCCGACAGCACAAGAGTTTTGTACACGGACCAGGTTGCGTTAGGGGATATCAACGATCCCGAGTTTGGGCATGTGCATGCCAATTTTGCTTTTACTCTTAGTGCACCTTCCTATGGTGTGTATCCATTTGCTCAAACCAATGCCACAATTGATTCAGTGGTATTATCACTTGCTTACGCAGATAGTTATGGCGATACGAACAGCAGTCAAACCGTAAGTGTTTATGAAGTTCCATATGGTTTGAATACCGGCATCCGTGTTGATACTCCGTATTACCGTTATAATGATCCTGCTTCAGATTTTTCAGGAAATTTTTTGGGATCGGCAACTTATGCCATAAAAGATTTAAACGATTCTTTACCTGTAGCCCAACCGAATGCCTATAAAGCTATCAATGTTGTCCGGGTGAAACTGAATTCTTCACTGGGAACGAAGCTTTCGCAACTGGACACATCCGGGCAAAGCGGATATCATAATGACTCTCTTTTCAGAACTTTTTTCAATGGTCTTTCTGTTAAAGCAGCCAACAGCGGGAATGCACTTGCCTATTTTAATCTTGGCGATACTGCTACAAAGCTGGTTGTTTATTATAAATACCAGGTTAATAGTCACGACACTACAGGCGTTGTAGAATACCATCACAGTTTTAACGGCCAGGCCAATTATGTAAACGTTACTCCCGGAGGCAATTGGGCAAGTTCGTTATCGAACGGTGCAGATGATAAATTGTATTTGCAAAGTGCTCCTTCAGGTTCATACATTGGAATAAAAATTCCAGGTCTTGATACGTTTGGAAATAAAGTAATTCACAGAGCAGAAATCATTGCCACTTCAATTCCTTCTGCATTAGACAATATTCTTACGCCACCTTCACAATTGATGTTGGATCGTATTCATCATAATGGGAAAGACACAGCTTTCGTTTTGCAAAACGATCTGGTAGTTGGAACGGATGGTTCTATTGGCTTTACAGCTTTTGGTGGTAATTATAAATCCGGTGAATACCATTTTGATATATCGAGGTATGTACAGGGGATTGTTACCCGTCATGAGGCCAATGATTCACTGCGCATCTATGCACCATTGCGCACCAATGTGTATGCTTCCAATCTTAGTTCTATCATCTCTATTCCTGTACTAAGTCGTATTGCTGAAGGGCGGGTAGTGCTGGCCGGCGGTAATTATACGGCTAATCCGGCCATTCGCTTAAGATTGCGAATAGTTTATTCAAACCTCTAAGTTCCGATCATTATATTTGCACCCGAAATAAAATTTATACTGCTTAATAAAATTGCATTATGCCCTATTTATTTACATCTGAAAGTGTGTCAGAAGGTCATCCTGATAAAGTAGCTGATCAGATCTCTGATGCTCTTATTGATCATTT
>JAICTW010000024.1 GCA_025936195.1 Flavisolibacter sp. | reverse complement strand
TATTCAAATACAATGGCATCAGTTTCATTGGATGCGCTTCTGGTCCTTATGTGCGCATGAGCGACGGTCATGTTCCAAGAAATGCCATGAACTGGATGCAGGCAAAACTGAAAACCATTAAAGATGATGAGCCTGTTATTTTTCTCAATCACTATCCTTTGGATAATGGTTTGGATAATTGGTACGAAGTGATTGATCTGCTGAAAACAAAAAATACGTTGCTGGCATTATGCGGACATGGGCACAACAACCGGCCGGTGAAAGCGGAAGACATTCCTTCGGTAATGGGGCGCTCCAACCTGCGTGCAAAACAAACCGAAGGCGGTTATAACCTGGTGGACGTTCGCTTAGATTCAATTGTGTTTATTGAAAGAAAACCATTTTCCAAAACCGAGAGAGAATGGACCGCTGTAAAAAATGAAAAGCATGAATATGATCTTTCCAAAAAATTTCCACGTCCCGATTTTTCAGTCAACGAAAAATACAACAATGTAAAACCGGTTTGGACTTACAGTTCTTCAGCCAATGTAATTTCCACTCCGGCAGTTATTGATCATTATGTGGTGTTTGGAAATCAGAACGGTTTGATTGAGGCACTGAATATAAAGAATGGTAAAAGAAAATGGAGCTTTAAAACAAATGGGCCTATCTTTTCTTCACCGGATGTTACTGATAACAGGATTGTTCTTGGTTCAGCCGATGGTTTTATTTATTGTCTGAACAATATAGGCAAGCTGCAATGGAAATTTAAAAGCGGCGCATCTGTTTTGGGTTCTCCGCTAATTGAAAACAACGTTGTTTACATTGGCGGCAGCGATCACCGTTTTAGTGCTTATGATCTTTCCAGTGGAAAACCTATCTGGAGTTTTGATGGATTGGAAGGTCCTGTAGTAAGCAAGCCAATCATTGTTGATGATAAAATTATTTTCGGCGCTTGGGATAAAAATTTGTATGCACTCAATAAAACCGATGGACATCTTTTGTGGAAATGGAACAATGGTTCTTCCATCATCAATTATTCTCCGGCTGCCTGCATTCCCGTGGTGAAAGATGATGTGGTTTATATTGTGGCTCCCGACCGTTATTTATCTGCACTTGATATCAACACAGGCAAAACGTTGTGGCGGACAAATGAAGCTACCGTTCGCGAAAGCATTGGCATTTCAAACGATGGCAAATGGATCTACGGAAAAACCATGCAGGATACCGTAGTTGCATTTTATACCAATAAAAACAAGCCCGAGCTTGCCTGGAAAATGAATGTGGGATACGGATATGAACATGCGCCATCCATGCTTGTTGAAAAGAATGGAAAGGTTTACTTCGGAACAAGAAATGGAGTGGTGTATTGTATCAATCCTGCCACAAAAAAAATTGTATGGGCCTATAAAATTGATAATTCCATGGTGAATACAGTCAGAGTGCTTGACAACGGGCAGTTAATTGCATCCACCATGGATGGGAAACTATGTTTGTTGCAGGAAGAATAATTAGCTGCGGCCTCTGCCAACCAACCAAAGAATAACTACTACAACAATAACTACCAGAACAATTCCTACCCACACACCGGCTTTAAAAATACCGCCGACTACCTGGCAGGATGATAAGGTCATAGCCATTGCTAATGCCAAAAGCCCAAATAATGAATATTGTTTCATGAGTTCGTCGTTTTGTGGAATTATGCAAAAGCTTTGCCGGGTAGTACCCAGATCCGATTCCGTCTGGAGGTACCATCATAAGCACACCCTTGCTTATTTAAGACGCAGCACTGTTTTCTATTACTCTTTTATTGTGAGAGTTTTTTAATCACGCAGAGAACGCAGAGTCCCGATGGCTATCGGGAGACCTAAAGCCTCTCTTTAAGGTAAGTGAGCAAAACACTTTTGCCATTATTAAAAAATTTGTTCTCTTTATTCATCAATTTTATCTTGAATTAAATTACCAATCAAACTAACATGCTGGTTAAAACATTCGGAAGTGCCGTTTACGGAGTAGAAGCCATTACCATTACTGTTGAAGTAAACTGGATGGAAACCAGCACGGGTTATTTAATTGTTGGTCTCCCGGATAATGCAGTTAAAGAAAGTTTGCAGCGTATTGAAAGTACCATCAAAGCAATCGGGCTTGAAATGAAGCGGACAAGAATTGTGGTCAATCTTGCTCCGGCCGATATTAAAAAAAGCGGAACGCCTTTCGATCTTCCCATAGCCATTGGAATTCTTGCAGCGACTAAACAAATCAAAAATGCAGAAGCTATTGATCAGTATGTGATCATGGGAGAGTTGAGTTTGGATGGAGAGATCCGTTCCATCAAAGGCGCTTTGCCCATTGCTATCCAGGCGAGGAAAGAAGGTTTCAAAGGACTGATCGTTCCGAAAGTAAATGAGAAAGAAGCGGGAATGGTCAACAATCTGAACGTTTATGGAGTGAATCACATCAAAGAAGTAATTGCATTTTTTGAAAGCGGTGAAAAAATTTTGCAACCGGTTTCCATTAATACAAGAGAAGAATTTTTCCACTCACAATACGATTTCGAACTTGATTTTGCTGACGTAAAAGGGCAGGAAAATATCAAAAGAGCTTTGGAGATTGCTGCGGCCGGTGGACACAATGCCATATTGATCGGTCCACCTGGCGCGGGTAAAACCATGCTGGCAAAGCGATTGCCCACTATTCTTCCACCACTCAGTTTACAGGAAGCATTGGAAACAACAAAAATCCATTCGGTGGCGGGAAAGCTTCCTGAGAATTCTACACTGGTTTCCAAACGGCCTTTCCGTTCTCCGCATCATACCATTAGTGATGTAGCCCTGGTTGGCGGCGGTGGTGTTCCTCAGCCTGGTGAAATTTCTTTAGCACATAACGGTGTGTTGTTTTTGGATGAATTGCCCGAGTTCAAGCGAACAGTTTTAGAGGTAATGCGTCAGCCTATGGAGGAAAGAAGAGTAACCATTTCAAGAGCAAAAGTGGCTGTAGATTTTCCTGCATCGTTTATGTTGATTGCATCTATGAATCCCTGTCCCTGCGGCTATTACAATCATCCCGAAAGAGAATGTACCTGTCCGCCGGGAACGGTTCAAAAATATTTGAACAAGATCTCCGGGCCTTTACTGGACAGGATTGATCTGCACGTGGAAGTCACTCCTGTTGCTTTCAGCGAATTGTCCACATTAAAGCCACAGGAAAATTCTTCTTCCATTCGTGATAGGGTAATTAAAGCCAGAGAAAGACAGGCAGAACGATATAAAAGTTATGAGGGCATTTATTGCAATGCGCAAATGAGCAGTAAAATGCTGAAGGAAATTTGCGTTATCAATACCGCGGGACAAAATCTTTTGAAAGTAGCCATGGAAAAACTGAATTTATCTGCACGGGCTTACGACCGCATTTTAAAGGTGTCCAGAACTGTTGCTGATCTTTCACAAAGTGAGGGCATTAAAGTGGAACATTTGGCCGAAGCCATTCAATACAGGAGTTTGGACAGGGAAGGATGGGCAGGATAAAGCTGGCATTAAAATTTATTTCCAATACCATCATCTTCATCAGTATCATGCGGAAATACATTTTATACATTACTTCATCGCTTAATGAAGCGTACGAATGTGCCTACTCCATTTTAAAATACCTGGAGGTTTACAATTTAAATCCACCTGCCGAACATGCATTGGTCATCTATACCAATTATCCCATTCTGCTGGAAGCTTATGGAAGTTTTTTCAATCAATTTGAGCTAAGACCATTTCTCGAAAAAACAGACAAGCAAACCATCATTACATCTTTTAAAAAAGAAGTTGGAGAGAATGTTTTGCATTTCGATTCCAATTCCTATCCTGTAAATACAGTAAATACAATGGATGCTGATAAAAGTGTTGAGCGTTATCAGAACCTGAAAGAGTTTCCCATTTTGCTCAAAGATTTTTTCAGGCGTTACCAGGAAGAAAGTGTTCCCAACCAGGTGAAATTGATCCATAACATTGATGCAAAGGAAATTGAGCAGCAAAAGAAAAAATTTGACAGCCTGCCCTTAGCATCAAAATGGTTGCGGAAACTTACCGGGAAAGGATGGAACATTTCAAACTATCTGGTACGTATCTGATTCTGCAACTTCACTTCAATTTCCCTTAACAGTTTACACTATTTTAAATAGTAACTTGTACCCTTATTTTTCGGGTACATGAAAATTCTGTTACAATACTTAAAGCCATATAAATTTTTAGTAGGGCTTGTTTTATTATTGGCTGCATTGAACATTGGTTTCTCGTTGGTTGATCCGATCTTATTTGGTAAGCTGATCAATCTTGCCAACCGGTTCAGAGAATCCGTTATGCATAAAGATGTAGTGCCGGTAACAAAGGATGAATTTTATTATTCCATGTCGTGGAGCAGGCCAGGAGTATGGTTCATTCTTATTTGCTCTATTTCTGTGGCAATGGTCAGCCGCATTGCCAAAAACTTCCAGGATTATTTTTTAAACGTGGTCATTCAAAAATTTGGTGCAAAAGTTTTCACTGATGGCCTCCAACATGCAATGAAGCTTCCTTACCAGGAATTTGAAGACCAACGCAGCGGCGAAACACTTTCCATTTTAACCAAGGTGAGAGCCGATGTTGAAAAATTCATGATCAATTTCATCAACATACTTTTTGGTGTCATTGTAGGAATTTTGTTTGTGTTTATTTATGCGGCTCTTTTCATTCACTGGAGTATTCCGGTGGCGTATTTAACCGGCATCTTATTGCTTACGTTCATCACCAATAAGCTCAGTAGAAAAATAAAAGCCATTCAAAAAAATATTGTTGGTGAAACCACGGCGCTGGCAGGTTCAACAACGGAATCATTAAGAAATATTGAATTGGTGAAAAGCCTTGGTCTTACACAGCAGGAAGTTGCAAGGTTAAATAAGAATACGTACAAAATTCTTGGCCTTGAATTAACCAAAGTAAAACGGATCCGCAGTATCAGTTTTATACAAGGCACCTTTGTCAATACACTCCGCCAGGTTATTCTTTTTATTCTGATGTGGTTAATCTTCAGGTCCTACATGGATGCCGGACAGTTAGTAACTATGCAAATCTTTTCCTTCTTTGTATTTGGTCCTTTGCAGGAGATTGGTAATATTCTTCTTTCCTATCGCGAAGCTGAAGCCTCGCTGAATAATTTCGATGCTTTAATGAGAAAAGAACCGGAGAAGGATCCGGTGAACCCAAAACCATTGGGTGATATTCAAACCTTATCATTTAAAAATGTTGTTTTCAAACATCAGACGGCATCTCAAAATGCGATCAACAATATCAGCTTCGATGTAACCACGGGGGAAACCATTGCCTTTGTGGGTCCAAGTGGCAGCGGAAAATCCACACTTATGAAATTGTTGGTAGGATTGTACCGTCCACAACAGGGAAAGATCCTTTATAATGGTTTGGATGAAACTAAACTGCGCTTCGATGATCTGCGCAATCAAATTGGTTTTGTAACACAGGACACCAACCTTTTCAGCGGAACCATAAGAGAGAACCTTATGTTCGTCAATCCTTCAGCAACTGAAGACGACGTGATGGATGCATTGAAAAAAGCTTCCTGCCAGAATTTATTAGCCCGTGCAGACAAAGGATTGGAAACAATGATCGGCGAAGGCGGATTAAAATTATCCGGTGGCGAGAAACAAAGAATTTCTATTGCAAGAGCCTTGCTGCGCCATCCAAAACTTTTGTTGTTTGATGAAGCGACATCGGCTTTAGATTCAATTACGGAAGAAGAAATTACAGATACCATTCGTGATATTTCCAGCCAGGGAAATCAGATCACCATTTTAATTGCACACCGGCTTTCCACCATTATGCATGCCGACAGGATTTATGTGCTGGAGAAAGGAAATGTTATTGAAACAGGAACACACGAATCTTTATTGGAGGAAAAAGGTTTGTACTATGCCATGTGGCGTCAGCAAATTGGAGAACGAAAAAATCCTGTGCATTTGAATACGGCTTCAAAAGTTACCGCCTGAAAATTTTGATCGTCAATTATGTTTTTGTGAGTTCATCTGTAACATTGATGCCTGGAAATAAGTTGATGAAGAATGGCAGTGAGAGGAGAAAAAAGCTAATAAAAAATAGTTTTTTTTTGCGATAAGAAGATGTAAAGTGACTCATGAGGTTTTGTAACCGATCGCATAATCACTGCCGGCTTTCGCTGCAACTCAATCAACAATAAGAAATAGCAACTCCCAATCTTACTGTGCCAATGAAATTCGTATCTGCACGCCGGCACGTGTGGTAGTAATTGGAGCCGTAGTGGCAATCTTCGGAATGACCTTGTCCTGGTCGAAATAAAATTTTAGTTGCACCCGGTTATTCACCACGTACTCAATACTTGGATGAAGGCCAATCACTTTTTGCCCGGCTGTTCCAAACGCAGTGTTCTGATCCAATTTGGTATTGGCTGTGGCATCATCACGAAAACTATAATCGAATCGGAAAGTAATATCGTTGTCTAATTTCTTTCCATTCTTACCAATCCTGATATTTTGGAAAAGCGGTACGCCTTTTCTGCGCCAGTCCGCACCAATGGTATATTCGGTTGAATGGTTTTCGGCCAACTGGTAATCAACCAGGCTCAAACTGAGTGTACGACTTTTCTTATACTCAAACCGTGCAGAAACCTGATTGGTGAAAGTGGCATCAATACCAATCAAAGGATTGAATTGTTCGCTGATAGAAATATTCGGAACAAGGAAGTAAGGAACAAAATTTCCTGTGGTTGTATCAATGAATGATGGAATACCAGCACCGCGGAAATAATCCTGGAATAACAAAGCCGTAGTAAAGCTGTTCATGCTTAATGTGCTGGTGTATCCGTGGCGCAAAGTAAAATTGGTAAACACTTTTTCCAGTCCCTTAATTCTTGTCAATCCATTGTATGTAATATTCCAGTTGGGTCTTGGAATTAATCTTGAAAATGGATTGGAGCGCAGATTTGGATTGGTGTTTTTAATGAGTTGAACACTCAGCGGATCTTTATTTGTGTAGGCGGCCAAAAATGCAGGAATCAATACATTCTGCGCATAACGTCCATAGCCGGTGTAATAACCTGTGTTTGGATCAGGTGCACTTTTCGGATTGGATTGACCTAAGCGTCGTGATAGAATAGCACGATTGGCCTCAAACTGTTGGAAGGTTTTAGAAATTTCATTCGGGTTGAATTTATCAAACAAGGTTTGATAGGAAATATAGCTCATGCTGAAACTTCCGGTGGCATAAGGATTCAAACGGCTCAATCCGGCGGTACTGGTTGTGTCCTTATATAATTCAGAATAATTTTTGTCATAGGTCCTCTCCAGGGTAATATCAATATTCAAATCGCGGAAAGGCGAAACCTGTGCGGTTGCAGTGATGTGCTGATTGTACCGTTGCTGAATTAACTGGTTGAACAATTCGCTCCTTGTCAACAAGCCTTTCGCTCCCAAAGCATTGATGGCAGTTGTATCCGGCTGATAACCGAAAATGTATTTCCATCCGGGGTTCATGCTTCTCAGGTTCATGCCTAACACTCTTGTACTATCCAAATAGCCGGGCAACAATGTTCCCATGTCTTCGGTGTACTGAATGCCGATCCGTTTTAATGAGGTTGCTAACCTTGCCAAAACTTTTGGAACCGTTCCGACATAGTACAATTGATTCGCATTTTTGACTTTAATCTTCTTTCCTAAACTATCTCTTTGCGCTTTTTCTTTTGGCTGCTTTTGAATGGGAGCTTCACTATAGACTGAGCGAAGGAATTTCCATTTTTGATACAATCTGTCAAAGTCAAAATCAGTGGTAAGGTTTCGGGTTTGCCCGTTCACTAATGTATTACCCAATTCACGATCCAACAATGACCCGGCGAGCCAATCGTATTTTGCTGTATAGGTAGCACGAATGGTGGTCCAGTCCAGCAAAGGCAATTTTGATGTGGGGAGATTGTACGATAAAGTCGCTTCCTGATGATAATGTGTGTTGCGTCCACCCGACCAGAAATTTTGTTCTACCGTGTCCTTCTTTTCTTTGGTATCAATTCGCCCGAACGGTTCATCCACTCTCGCATTGTTCACCGCACTGTAATCAAAGCTGAGTGATCGGGTGAAATCCCAGCGGAGATTATAATAGCGGTCGAAATAAAAGAACTTATTGTAGGTTTCAGGAAGCTTGAACGAAGTTCCAATGTTGCGGGAACGGGTAACACCAAACTGCCTGAACACATCTGCTTTGAACGAAAGCAATGAAGGCTTGTAGTTAAAATTGAAATCACGGATCAGTGCAAACCAGGGCGACTGTGTATGAATGATATTTTTAAAAGTCTCCACAAATGTTTGTTGCTGTGCATAATTGTAACCAACGGCCGCTCTTGTTTTTTTAATATCCTCAAGTTCAATAATCGGGTTCGTTCTTTCCTGGTGAACGAAATTATAGTTCAGATCAATATTGGAAATATCCCACAACTGCGGTTTCTTTCCATTGGTCTTGTTCTTTTTTACATTGGTAAAGTTGACCGTTTTGATGGTGGTTTCGTCAATGGATTGAGTACGGATAGAATCGGCATCGTGCTGGTTTTTTGCATTCCTTAATTTATCACTCAGTTTAATGTCGAGGTCCAAAGGATCGTACTGAGGTTTGCTGATGGTTTTGCTTACGCTTGCATACACTGGAATTTGAACGGCAGCCTGTTTAGGAACCAGTTTGCCCAAATCCAAACTTGTAGTGGCATCGTATTGCAAGAAGTCTTCCTTACTTCTTTCATTTACCCTTTGTTCCAATGTACCAAAGCCCACACTTCTATAGCTTCCACTTAAGGTAACACTTCCCAGGTCGGCCAGGCGCAAGTCCACTCTTCCCGTTGCAGCCCATCCGCCGTTTTCATCCAATTTGGAAATACGCAATTCATCAAACCATAATTCAGCATTCACAATTTCTTTTCGTGCATTCTCCACACCCATGAAAATGCCTCTTACCTCTCCCAAATTAGGATTACCAAAAACAGCGTAGCGCTTGCCATCGGATCCCACTTCGGAATAATATGAATTCACTGATTGACCGCTGCTGTTGCGGCGAATTTTCAATTGGGTCAGTTCACTTAAATCAAAATCCAGATTATTCTGCTCGGGCCAGATACTCAATGAATCGTTTCTTCCCCAAGGAGTGATCTTTAAAGGAATCCTTACTTCATAATAATTATTGGTGAAATCATTTCCAAGGCGGACTACTGCATTTGCATCGCCATCGCCAATATCATTGCCTGGATTATTTAATGATTCTGCGTGAATGAACATGGATAGCCTGCCATACGAACGGAGATCCAGGTTCATGGTTTTGAATACGCCGCGTACATCTTTCTTCTGAAGATTTTCAACCCGTACACTTAAGGATTGTTCATTCAAGAATAGCTGAACATTGTTGTTACTCAACTGCTCCTGTCTTTCCACTCCCGGCGGCCGGGTATAAATGATTGGTGAACGCTTGTCATTTTCTTCAACGTTCACGGCCAAAACATCCACTTTTACATGATCAGTGATAGACAAAGGTGCACCAAGGCCGGTGGTATCAACATCATTTGTGAATTTTCTCCATTGATTTCTTACCAGTTCCATTTTTCCAAAACGCAGTACAGTAGTATCGGCAAAATTGGTCATGAACATGCGTATGAAACGGATGGATTTGAAATCGGGAATGTTGCCCACTTTCGCCTGAAAATCTTTAATGGGAATCCGGAACAGGTACCATTTTTCATGCCGTGTGGAACCATTAGCCAGCCTGGCTGCCACGTCACGAACATCGGTGATATAAGAATTGTTAGAATTATCCATGCCCGGAAACAAAGGCACACGGTATTGAAAATACTCTTCCACTTCGTTCATAGTATTATCGCGGTTCAATTCTTCCTGGTCAGGATATAAAGTGAAGGCATTGAACTGATCGTTTGTAGTGGCCACCGGTGAATTGCCCTGCGGATTATTAAAATCCTTATACCGTTCCAGAATGCCATCCTGATCTGTGAAAGAAGGATCACGATAGCCTTTGAAATTATCGTGTGACGGGTCGCTCAATTCCTTTTGAAATTCCGTTTGATTAAGAACATTTTTAAGCTGATCAAGGTATCCTTTAAAATGATTGGCTTCTGCTGTATCGGTCAATCCATCAAAGCCAACGTCCTGGTAAGGCCTGTCGGCAGGATCGTTACTGAAAGCATTGGTAACCTGAAGCGGATTGCGTGGTGTTCTTCCCCAGGCAGATGTATCAACAGGAGCCGGATTGTTGGGTGTGGGCAAACCGTTTTCGTACTGGCGTTTTCCATCACGTAAAATGTCTTCCGAAATATCTCCGAGATCAAAATACAATTCACCACCTTTTGGATTGCGGCCACTTATAAAAGGATCTTGCACCCAAAATTCAATAAACTCAATATTGCTTGATTCAAAATCGGTTTGGTCAATGTTGCGCATAATACCGCCCCATGATTTTTCAGGTTGCAATAAATGGCCATTGGCATCAATACTGGAAGGACTGGTTACAAAATTATAAGGCCCCCGTTCCTTTGGATAATAGGCCAGATCAAATGTGGTTAAAATAGCCTGTCCAATATCATTGCTTTTGTTAGGGAATAATTCTGTTTGATAAACCTGGCGGGTTTCCGGTTTGATCAGTTCAGCAAGATTGTGGCGCAAAGGATTATCACTGTTACTTTTTTCCTGAAGCTTTTGTTCAATGTTGTACCAGGCAATTTTTGCACGGCGATAGCCACTGGAAAGATCGTCTGATAAGCTGCCTTCCGGAAATAAATTATTACGATTTTGATCGGGCGAGTTTTGAGGAACGGAAGCCAGCGTCCAACTGATCAAAGGAAAGCGCAAGTCAATGCTGCTGCGTGTTCCTTCAAAATCATCAACATAAATAGCACCGTTATTTCCTTTCCCAATTTGCTTGGCATGGCCCGGATCCAAATAAGCCGCTTCGCCATAAGCAGTGATGGAGGAATTGGTTTTGGTAGAATAGAAAGGTAATTTATCCAACCACTTGGAAAGACGCGGCACATCGTTGCGATAATCGAAGTCCAATCCGTACATGCGGTTGCGAATAGGATCTTCGCCATAACCCTGTTTGGTAAAGAAAGGACGTTCTCCCAGTTGGACCATGGTAGCGCCAAGAGAAAGATGTTGATTGGCCAGATAGTCCAATCTCAATCCCATAAAGTTTTTGGATTGCAAACCATAAGTGGCATTGTTCTCATACTGGATCTGCACCGGTATGCCCGAACTGAGAATGGCCTGGTTGATCACATGAAGCGTTCCCAGGTCGTAGTTGATCTCATAATCAATATTCTCCTGCAAAACCTGTCCCCCTGCGGTTACGGTTACAGAGCCTCTTGGAATATTGAAGCCAAGCTGGTATTCGGAATTGTTACCTGATGATTTGGATTGCCCAATGATCCGGTAGCGATCGAGCTTGGTATAATTCTGCGCAATGGC
>JAICTW010000223.1 GCA_025936195.1 Flavisolibacter sp. | reverse complement strand
TTGCTTCATGTCAATTTAGTTTTATGCAATCGAAAAATTTTTTATTGATCTCATTGCTGACTTTATGTTCAGCAGCATCGAAAACGCATTTACCAAAAAAACTTTTGCCGATGCCTGTGACAGATGCAAAAACAGCGGTACTCGAATATACCGGAAGTCTGACCAATCCATCCAACACTATTTCTATTGGCGCACAAATATTCATGGATACCTCTATTGGCTTCCGTTACGATGTTACTTTTCAAAATGGAAGTTCCGTACAAAGCCATGTAGCGTTCTTTTATAAATTCTCCAATCCTCACCAAACCATTTATTATAATTATCTCAGCCACAAAAAAGAAGTCATTAAAGAAAACGTGTCGAAACAAAACAACAATGCAAGTGTGATTGGCACAGAAAAAATAGAAAGCTATTCCTGCACTCATCTTCAACATATATGGGAACGTGGAAGTGAGGATTATTGGATGAGCAAAGCAGTACCGGGCTTTTCACAATTATCTCAAATACTCAAACATTTAGATCCCGGTCTCATGTCTTCTATAACACAAGCCATTTTTAATTGGGGAGGATTGGTACGATTAAAAATGGTTTCTACAACTTCAAAAGGTCAGACTACAACAATGGATTTAAACCTTATTGAAGCAAAAACAGGTCTGAAATTTCAACCTTCAGACTTTAACGTTCCATCCAGGTGAAAACTATTTTAATAACCATAATCAATTGTAATTTTTAAAAACTGTTCGATGAAAAATTCAGTATTGAAAAGGGCTTTTTATTTTCTAATGATGACGTTTCTGCTTCTTGTTATTTCGTCCTGCAAAAAAAATTCTGATAAGTCTTCCTCCACAACATTAGAATATAAGATCAGTCCAATGAACCGGTATTTTACTACGATAAAATACAACGACAACACTGGCAACTCTGTAATGATAACAGATCCTTCGCAATTTTCGACCGGCGTAAAAGACATTTCTATTTCGGTAAAGCCATTTGACGCCAAACTGGAAACACAAATTAATAACACTACTGCTCAAGCCATCAGTTATACCCTTGCCATTCTGGTGGATGGGCAGGTAGTAAAACTTATACAGGCCAGTGGTCCCGCCATGCAAACAAGTTCAGGTTCTGTCGAGTATACCATTCGGTAATTTGGAGAGCTAATAACGACGTCACTCTAAGAAATGAAAAAGATTTTCATAGAGTTTGTACTAACTTTAAATACTAACATGGTATAAATGCGGTATGCAGTGTTTTATATCATTTTGTTTTTTCTCACCGAAAAAAATTACGCACAAAACTTTCCAAATATCCAATTCACGCACCTTTCAGAGAAAGACGGATTATCAAACAACCAGGTCAACAGCATTGCACAAGACAATGATGGTTTTATCTGGATCGGCACCAGTGATGGCCTCAACCGTTTCGACGGATACAAAGTGCACAGCTTTCATCAAATGCCCAGGGAAAAAAATTCGCTCATCTTTAATGGTGTTTACTCAATCGTTTGCGATCACAGAAATGGTCTTTGGATTTGCACAAGTGAAGGCATTAGTTATTACAACAAAAAAACAGGGCGATTTTATAACTTCCGTAATAACCCTTCGGACAATAAGAGCATTGCCGATGACGAGTATGCAAACGTTTATCTTGATGGCGATAACACTGCATGGATTACAAACATTAGTATCCTTTACCGCTTCGACAGTCTTTTACATTATAAAAGAGTGCAGCCGGGATTTAAGATCATACTCGATCAGAAAGAGATCACTTCTTATGCAAACCTGGTTCAGGACAGGCAAAACCATTTATGGGGTATGGCTTCCGGTTCCTTGTTCCTGTTGGATAAACATACGTTGCATATAAAAGAGCAATTCAAAAATTGCCCGGGTACCATTAAAACAATCTACCAGGATTCTCATTTACAATATTGGGCCGGATCTTTTTATGGCGGCTTGTTACGCTTCGATCCCGTTAATAGAAGTTTTCAAGAAATTCCTCTTATCAATAAAAGCACTGTTGTCAATTCTATTACCGAGTGGAAAGATAAAGAAGGCTTCGCCTGGCTTGTTGTGGGCACCGATAACGGCGTAATTCTGATGGATCCGTTTAGCTTAAAAAGCAAACTGTATACGTATCAGACAGGGTCTATGGAACAATATTCTTTGAGAGGCAATAATGTTTCCTGTGTTTTGGTTGACAGGCAAAATATTCTCTGGATCGGCACTGATAACGGTGTGAGTTATGTACGGCCATCGCAACAACAATTTGAGTTATGGGGAATCAATGCCCCTGGTCCATTGAATCGTCAGGGCGTTGGCGATTTCGTTTATTCCCTCGACGAAAACAGTTCAGGCTTGTGGTTTAGCACATGGCTTACTCAAGGCCTTTTTCTATTTAATAACTCAGGTGAATTGCAAACAAATCCTTTTGAAAAGAAAAAGAAAGCTCTTCCAATACCTGATTCAATAAAAGTGTTCTACGTTCAATGCTCAGGCGACAGTGCTTTATGGTTTACTACAGAGAATTCCCTTGTGCTATTAAATCTAAAAACATCAAGAACCTATTTCTACAATCCTCCTGCGGCCAATCAATCAATCGGCCTGCGTACAATTGTCCCCTTGAACGATCATACCTGGTGGATAAGAACACGCAATAACGGAGCCAATGGCTTGTATGTTTTCGATCCGCTGAAACGGAAATTTATCAGGCACTATGAATGCAATAAAACCCAGAGCGGCTCTGCTCCGGAGTCCATCATGGATATTTTTTTGAGTAAGAGCAAAGAATTTTTTTTTGGTTCGAGAAATGACGGACTTTATAAATACAATAGAGCGAAGGATAACTTCACCCCTCTTTTTGAGTTCACGGGAGAGCAGTTGCTTTCTCATAGTAATGATTTTGAATCCATCGCAGAGGATAAAAAGGGATTGCTTTGGATCGGTACTTTCAAAGGCTTGTTTGCATTTGATCCGACTACAAAAAAAATTATTTATGATTATTCAGATGACCCATTGATTAGCGGAGTAGAAATTGCAGCACTTTGTTTTGATGCAAAGGAAAATTTATGGATGAATTCTAACCGCGGATTGTTTTGTTTAACAAAGACAGGACAATTAAAACATTTTAGCAGTGCTGACGTCTTACCCAACAATTTTGCTGAAGGCGTGCTGCGCTTAGGCAAAAATGACTATATGTATTCAGGCTTTCACAATTACCTGGCTCGCTTTAAACCTGACCAACTAATAAAAACATTGTTGCCCGTTGCCAGTGTTCATTTTAGCGAAGCTTCAATTATGGGCAAGCCTTATTTTTTTCAATATAATTCTTCGGGGGAAAAAGAGATGGTGATACAAGCAGGGCAAAACCGTTTTGCCCTTGATTTTTCCATTATGAATTACGATGATAATAATTCTAAACATTATTATTACCGTCTTAAAGGTGCCGTGAACAACTGGCAACAAAACGAAAACGGTCACCTTGTCTTTTATAATATTGCTCCGGGCAATTACACACTTTATGTAAAAGGAACAGACAAGCAGACTCTTTCTCCTGGTGAAGAAGATATCGTTCACATAACTGTAGATGCGTTTTGGTGGCAAACAACCACTTTCTGGCTTTGCTGTGTAGCAATAACAGTTTTCTTTACAGCTTTTATTATTCGAAGGCACATCGTCAATATTCGCAAGCAGGCAGCATTTAAGCAAAGACTCACTGAAATGGAAATGATAGCCTTGCGTGCACAAATGAATCCGCATTTTATTTTCAATAGCCTTAACAGCATTGAAAACTTTATTATGCAAAACAAAGAACGGCAGGCAAGCGACTACCTGAATAAATTTGCACGTCTTATCCGCATTATTTTGGAAAACAGCTCCCATAATCTTATTACTGTTGCCCAGGACATGGAAGCGTTGCAATTATATGTAGACCTTGAACAATTCCGTTTTCACAATAAATTTTCTTTTCAGGTTTGCATGGACAAAGAATTAATGGAGGATACTTATCGAATACCACCTCTGCTTATTCAGCCATTCGTTGAAAATGCCATTGTGCATGGATTAGCGAACAGTGATCAACCCAACTTGCGATTGACCGTTAATGTTCGGTTAGAAGAAGATTACATCAAATACACGATTGAAGATAATGGGGTTGGCCGGAAAAAAGCAGCCTTGTATCATTCGCAAAACGGATCGAAACACAAAAGTGTTGGACTGCACATAACACAAGAACGGATCACTATTTTTAACCGGCAGCATAGTTCGGATGATGAAGTCATGCTGATTGATCTGTATGATGCGGAAGGAAATGCAGCAGGCACACGTTGTGAAATAAAAATCAAACCCATGTAATGACAAACAGCTTAAGGGCCATATTAATTGATGATGAATTAAACAGTTTGCAAAACCTGCAAAACAAATTGGAGAAATATTGTCCCTCAGTAAAAATATTGGCTGCTTTGCAAAAACCCGAAGAAGCTGTTCCAGTTGTGCGACTACAAAAGCCGGATGTTTTATTCCTTGACATTGAAATGCCCAAAATGAATGGATTTCGCCTTGTCGAAGAGTTGAACGGTTTTGATGGAGAGATCATTTTCATAACGGCATATAATCATTTTGCCATTGATGCCATGCGCATTAGTGCATTTGATTATCTGGTGAAACCTGTGTCCATTGCCGATCTTCAGAATGCAATTGCACGGTTGCTGCAAGAAAGAAGCAAACACACAAAAGAACGGTTAAACGTTCTTAAACAATCCATTGAAGAAAATAAAAGCCAGGAGAATAAAATAGCAGTACCAACAGGTGAGGGTTTAGAATTCATCGTGATTAAAAACATCATTCGCATTGAGTCAAGCACAAACTATTCACGGCTTTATTTGATTAATCAACCACCGTTACTTGTAACCAGGTTGCTTAAAGATTTTGAAGAACTCCTAACGCCTTACCGTTTTTTCAGAGTGCACAACAGCCATTTGATCAATCTTAATTACATCAGCAAATACATTCGCGGAGAAGGCGGACAGGTTGTAATGGAAAATGGCGATGTGGTAGATGTTTCGAGAAGGAAAAAAGAAGAGTTCCTTGGCTTGCTTTATGTATGATTTAAGAATATATAACAGTAGCACACGGGACATCAACAGAATTTACTCAAATTGATTGCTTTGTTCTTTATTAGGGACTATTATCAACAAGACTTTAAAAGCGTCAGCAAGTGAGCCGCCAGATGACTATGTGTAGATCATCAAATATGCAGGTAATAGGCCTCCATGTGAGTAAGGCTGTGATTAATTCTTTTGTTTTTCCGGGGAATATTGCGCCATTCTAAATATTGATCAAACCATACGTCGTCAAATTTTGAACTGATTGCTCAGTGGTTAACTCGCATTTATTCTCAATAGAATTGAAAACTCTTTTATTTTTATCTCTTTGTACAACCTCCTATTGCCCGACCAAAAAGTACTCAAAGAAATTTTAAGACCGTTATTGACAATATGCATTATATGAAACAAGCGATGAGAAAACTATTTTTTACAATACTGCTTTC
>JAICTW010000436.1 GCA_025936195.1 Flavisolibacter sp. | reverse complement strand
TTTATTTCAAAATTTTTTGTTGCACCGGCAGAATAAATCTTCTCAAAAATGGAAATACATCTTTCTGTGATAAGATAGTGTATTGTGCCGATGTATTAGCTCTTCCAATTTTTATAGTATACGCTTTATCACGCAAGGCTCTGAACATATCTTCATCTGTTGCATCATCGCCGATGCACAAAATAAAATCAGGATCAATGCCACCGATCATGCTTAATGCAGCCATGCCTTTGTCCACTCCTACCATTCGCACTTCCAAAACTTTATTTCCATCAATCACCTGTAAAGAAGTATTGGCAGTAAGTTGTAGCAAAGAGTTGCGCAATTCCCTTGAACGGACGAAGCCCAGTTCCTGGTTGGTATTGCGGTAATGCCATGCCAGCGTGGTTTTCTTTTCTTCAATGAAAGAACCGGCACAGCGGTCAACAAACAATTGCATCAGCGGACGAACCTGTTCCTTCCACTCGGTGTTAATGTTAACCAGTTCTTTCCAGTCCTCACCTTTATATTTTACGCAGGCGCCATGTTCAGCAATCATATTCAAACTCAGTTTGCCCAACCATTTCTCCAAAGTGCTTGCATCTCTTCCGCTGATGATCACCAGTTCATTTGAAGGATCGTTGGTCAGTTGCTGCAGCAGTTGCATCAGTTCTGCACTGGGCGCAGCCATGGAAGGTAATTTTTGATAGGGTGCCAATGTGCCGTCGTAATCCAAAAGAATGCAACGTTTGTGTGCATTGGTAAAACCGGCAATCATTTTTTTAATGTGGTCTTCCTTTAAGATATTTACTTTCAAAGCTTCCTGGTCTTTTTTTGTGATGATTAATTGGTCCATGAAATCATTGATCCATTTTTGCACGTCATATTCGGCAATGCGCCGCTGCATATACGACAGTCGTGAACGTTGTTCGATCAAAGGCATCGTCAATGCATAATGAATGGCGCCAGCCACTTCATCGGTATCTGTTGGATTCACCAAAACCGCTTCGTTTAATTCGCTGGCAGCACCGGTCAATTCACTCAGCACCAAAACGCCTTTGTCAATACAACTGGCAACATATTCCTTTGCCACGAGGTTCATTCCGTCACGCAGTGGAGTGATCAAAGCTACATCGGCAGCCTGATACAAGGCACAGAGTTCTTCAAATTCCAAATGATTATAACGATAAATTATGGGCTGCCAGTGCAAGGTGGAGAACTTTCCATTGATGGTGCTGATCTGCACTTCAATGCCTTTTTTCATCTCGTTGTAAGAAGAGATGGTGTCTCTGGAAGGAACAATGTTTAAAATAAAAACCACCTTCTCCTTGAATTCAGGATGGTGAGTAAGAAAACTTTCGAATCCATCCAAACGATAATTAATTCCTTTGGTGTAATCCAGGCGGTCAACAGAAAAAATTATTTTCTGATCATAAAAACTTTCTTCGATCTCTGTACAAATACCAACAACCGTATCGTCAATACAAGCTGCTCTGAATTTTTCATAATCAATTCCAATAGGAAACTGATCAACCTTCACCATGCGGCTGCCATAATACACAGTGTTGAACTGACTTTCCACCTGCAATACCATCTTGGCTGTTTGAATAAAATGCTGGGCATAATCATGGGTATGAAAACCAATCAGGTCAGCACCCATCATGCCCTGCATCAATTGCTTTTTCCATTCCGTTGGCAACAATCGAAAAATTTCATACGATGGAAAAGGGATGTGCAAAAAGAACCCGATGGTTGAGTTGGGCAGAACTCTTCGCAGCATATCCGGCACCATCATCAGTTGATAATCGTGTACCCAGATCACATCGCCGGGTTCATGAATTTTTAAGATCCGGTCTGCAAATAACTGATTGATCTTTCTGTAATCCTCAAAATGCTCTTTGCGGTATTCTACAATCGAAGGAAAATAGTGGAAAAGCGGCCACAGCGTTGAATTGGAAAAACCGTTATAAAAGTTTTGGTACGTTAGGTTGTCAGGAAAGACCGGTTCCACAGAAAAATCATCAGGCAAAACGCCATTGTGCTTTGCTTCAGCCCAGTCTTCCTTACTTCCGTCCATGCTGCCTATCCAGATTTTATCGGTATAGTTTTCGGAAGTTTTAGCATTTTCGAAATAGCTTTTAATTGCGGATACCAATCCACCGGAGCTTTGTCTTACAACGATATTGTCATTCTGTCGCTCAACAGAAAAAGGTAAACGGTTAGAGATGATAATTAGTCTGCTCATAATTGTGCAAGCATAATAATTATCCAAAAATTAGACCATCAGAGATTTGAATTTGTTATTGATTTGTTTGAAAGCATGCAGATTGAATATCTAATTGATGTTAGCTGATGAAAGAAGATGGAATTTAAAGATGGAAAATTTTAAAACTATTTGCCGGAGAAAATTGAATTGAAGATGTTGCTATTGATATTACACATCAATGCCTGTTGCCAACTACTTTGAAAATGACACCTCGTTAAAAAATTATACACGTTCCCTAACATTGTTGTTACAGCACTCCCTTTGTCGAAGGCAAATAATTTTTCAACGGATCTTTCTTCACTGCCATTTTTATGGCCTTTGCAAAGGCTTTGAATATGGCTTCTATTTTATGATGCTCATTTTCTCCTTTACATTCAATATTCAAATTGCATTTGGCCGCATCGGAAAACGATTTGAAAAAATGAAAGAACATTTCAGTTGGCATGTCTCCTATTCTCTCCCGACTGAAATTTACATTCCAAACAATCCAGTTCCTTCCGCCAAAATCAATCAATACTTTGGCTTCACTTTCATCCATAGGCAAAGCAAAACCATAACGTTCAATACCGCGTTTGTCGCCCAGTGCTTTGACAAATGCTTCACCTAATGCAATACCGGTATCTTCAATGGTGTGGTGTTCATCAATGTGAAGATCACCTTTTGAATGAACGGACAGATCAATAAGTCCATGCCTTGCAATCTGATCGAGCATGTGATCAAAAAATCCAAGACCGGTATGAATGTCGGCCTTGCCGCTTCCATCTAAATTCAATTCAATTTTAATTACGGTTTCATTCGTTTTCCGAACATGCGTAACCTTCCGCAAATCTGATTTCAAAAATTCATAAATATCTTTCCAATGTATGGTTTCCAACGCCACTGCTTTTTGCAATTCTTCCATTGATGAAGTGACTTCTTTGCTTCCCAAATTTGGATTGGTTTTTAGCCATAAAGCTTTGCATCCAAGATTAACAGCCAGTTGTACATCCGTAATACGATCGCCAATGACAAATGAATTGGGAAGATCATAATCGGGATTATTCAAATACTCTTTAAACATTCCCGTTCTGGGCTTTCGGTTGGGAGAATTGTCTTCGGGCATGCTGCCATCAATTAATTCTTTTGCAAACACTATACTTTCATTGGCAAAGCTGCTCATGATCAGATTATGCACAGGCCAGAATTGATCAGCAGGAAATTTTTCTGTTCCCAATCCATCCTGGTTGCTCACCAATACCAATTCATAATCCAGTTCTTCTGCAATCTTTATCATGTATTTAAAAACATGCGGATAGAAAATGAGCTTAT
>JAICTW010000560.1 GCA_025936195.1 Flavisolibacter sp. | reverse complement strand
GGGTTTTTTCAAAGTCAAAGCTTTCAGCAAGTAGTTGTTGAAAAGAAATTGATCCGGCAAATTCTTAAGCCAAGAAACGATTTTGCACACAAAGGAAATTTTGGTCATGCCTTATTAATTGCCGGAAGTTATGGAAAGATGGGTGCAGCAGTTCTATCGGCAAAGGCTTGTTTGCATTCAGGTGTAGGACTCCTCACCTGCTATCTTCCAAAATGCGGATATGTGATCATGCAAACGTCAGTGCCTGAGGCCATGGTGCTGACAGATGAAAATGAAAACATCATTGCACAATTACCCAGTGAAACAGAAAAATATGCAGTAATTGGAATTGGTCCCGGCATCGGCACCGCCACCGAAACGCAAAATGTACTTTCTTTTGTATGCCGCCGTTATAAAAAACCGTTGGTCATTGATGCAGATGCATTGAATTGTTTAGCCCTGCAAAAAGATTTGCTGAAAGAATTACCTACAGGCTCCGTTCTTACTCCACATCCAAAAGAATTTGATCGCTTGTTTGGTGAACACACCAATGATTTTGAAAGACTGGAAACAGCCAGGAAAAGATCAAAGGAACTCATTGCGATTATTGTTTTAAAATCCCATCATACAGTAATCGTTACTCCGGAAGGAAATGTTTTTTTCAACAACACGGGCAACGCCGGAATGGCCAAAGGTGGAAGTGGTGATGTGCTGACAGGAATAATTAGCTCATTGCTTGCTCAAAATTATTCTCCGGAGCATGCGGCTGTTCTGGGAGTCTATCTTCATGGACTGAGTGGTGATATAGCCGCCAATGAGTTGAGCCAGCAAGCTATGACGGCAACTGATCTGGTTTCCTTTCTTTCGCAGGCATTTTTGTCCCTGAAATAATTTTTCAAAAAATTTTTCTTTCGGCGGTTACATTCAAATCTCCGGCGTTTACTTATATATGTACTCAGTCAAAAAGCAGTTCAATATCCGAAGAAACCATCCAATTTCCTGAAACCAGATCCGATCCATGAAAGACCGCCAATGACTATGAAGACCAGATCCAATCCAATGAAAACGCCAGTATTTTACGAAACGATCCGGTATTGCTATGAAAACCGTTCAATGATCCTATGAACCTGTCCAATCCTGAAAAACCAACAGGCGTCCGTCCGTCGAAAACAAATTATTCTGGTAAGTGCATTCATCATACGCCTGAGCAAGTCCCCTCTATATTGTAGAAGGGACTTTTTGTTTTATAACATTTTGATTTGCCCATTGTTTTTCTTTTACTCCATTCCTTAGTACTTTGAAGCTTCAAGCAAAAATTCATGGGAAAAATAATTGTAAACAGAGTACAGGGATTGAATAATCGTTCCCGTCAAATTGGTATTTATGTAGATGGACAAAAGATAGGAACTATTGCCAATGGCGAGATCAAAACCATTGAGGTTCCGGATGGTCATCATTCTATAAAAGCAAGGATTGACTGGTGTGGCAGCAGAGAAGTTGACTTTTCGGCTATAGGTGATGAAAAAAAATATTTCAAACTTTCCGGTTTCAGGTTTTCAAATTTCATCATGCCCATTACTCTTGTATTGCTTATAGCGAATATTGTGTTGAGAAGGTTGTTTCACATTGATTACGTAGTATGGTTTATTCTGCCGGTCTTTTTAATCTTAGGTTATTATCTCAGTATTGGCCGCAACGATTATCTCACTTTAAAACAAACCGAGACCTGGTAAGCCGCCATGAAAAAAACACTACTTCTGCTTATTGGATTTTTAATTCTGAAATTGATCCTTCAACATTATCTGATCAATCCTGCTTACGATTTACAAAGAGATGAATATTTACATCTGGATCAGGGAAAGCATTTGGCATGGGGCTATATTTCTGTTCCGCCGATGACTTCATGGATCTCTTACCTCATTAACCTGTTAGGCGGCACTGTGTTTTGGGTGAAATTTTTTCCCGCACTTTTTGGAACCCTGACCATTGTAGTTGTCTGGAAGATCATTGAAGAACTCAATGGAAAAACTTTTGCTTTGGTGTTGGGTGCTCTTGCTATTTTGTTCTCGGTTATTCTTCGCCTGAATATTTTGTACCAGCCCAATTCCTCTGATGTTTTCTTTTGGACGCTTACTTATTTTACTATCATCAAATACGTCAATACTAAAAATGTCAATTGGCTTTTTGCAACGGGGATTTCTGTTGGCTTTGGTATTTTAAGTAAGTATAACATTATCTTTTTAGTCATTGGATTATTGGCTGGATTGCTGCTCACCAAACAACGAAAAATTTTTAAACAAAAAGGTTTGTACCTCGCTGCGCTGATTGCTTTTATTATTGTTTTGCCGAATGTGCTTTGGCAGATCAATCATCATTTTCCAACCTTTCATCAGCTTGATGAATTATCAAGGACACAACTGGTAAATGTGAAAAGAATGGATTTTGTAAAGGGCCAGATCTTATTTTTCATCAATTCCTTTTTCATCATCATCGCTTCTTTTGCCGGCTTCTTGTTTTACGAACCTTTTAAAAAATACCGCTTTGTTTTTTTGAGTTACCTCATTGCCATCGGCTTTTACCTTTTTCTGAAAGCCAAAAATTATTATGCCATTGGGTTGTACCCGGTGCTGATTGCCTTCGGTTCTGTTTATATGGAACGATTATTCACCACCGGGTGGAGAAGATATTTAAAACCGCTTGCGGTTATTCTTGTTTTGGGTTTGTTTGTTCCCATGCTTTTGCTGGCTTTTCCAATGAAAACTCCGGCGCAGATTGAAAGCAATAATCAACTTTATAAAAAATTTGGTTTGCTGAGATGGGAAGACGGGAAAGATCATGATCTTCCGCAGGATTTTGCTGACATGATTGGCTGGTATGATCTGGCAAAAAAAGTAGATACCGTTTATGCTGCATTGGCTGAGAAAGAAAATACACTGGTGCTTTGTGATAATTACGGCG
>JAICTW010000501.1 GCA_025936195.1 Flavisolibacter sp. | reverse complement strand
CATTAGCAATTATGTGTACAAGAATGCTGTAGAAAACCGTAAAAAATAGCCAGATTCCAATAGCAGTTAATGCTGAGGTGGCTGCCCGTTTGAAAACCACAGAAAGCAATATTGAAAGGCTTAGCCAAAACCCTACATATAAAATGCTGATTATTATAAACCCAATAATGCGAAAAAATTCTACAGGTTCAATGGGTACGCCTGTTATGATAAGCCCGCCGCCAATCATTAGCAAACACAGGCTGACAAAGAGAACGCTTATGACGATGAGCGCGCCTGAAAACTTCGCGAGCAGCAGGTTGTCGCGATAGACAGGTTGTGCCAAAAGACGTGTAAGGGTACCGTTATTCTTTTCAGCATTTACTGCATCAAATCCCAATGCAATCCCCAACAAAGGCCCGAGAAAACTGATAAAAACATGAAAGGGTGGTAATGTTCCGTCGGTAGTGGTTAATAGTTTCAGATAAATAAAAAGATGGTCAGGATCTTTTTCGTTTGCCACTACCAGGCGAATGTGACTCATTGAAACGTACATAGCTCCCAAAAAAGTCAACACAATTAATACTACAAGTATGATAAAGCGCCAGCTACGCACATGGTCAGCCACCTCCTTACGCATCATCACGCTGAACGGGCCTGCTGAAGCTCGCAAAGAATTATTGTGGTTTGCTTCTTTTGAAAAAAGACCTTTGAAATAAATTGCCGGGCTTTCCATCGGAAATATTTTTCTTTAAATTATTTTCAAAATATTGTTGATAAATTTCATCCAACCCAAATTCCTTTTTTTGAACACCCATCACATTCATTCCTTTGCCCACGAAAAAACGAACCAACTCGGGAGTAAGATCTTCCGTACACGAAAATTCTACGGAATTTTCGAAAACACTGATTTTATGAATGGATGAAATATCTTCCAGCTCTTTCAATGGTTCCCAGGATGGCAACAGGATGTCCTGTACTGTAATTACCACGGTGAAAGTTTCCTCGCCAAACAAATTGCGGGCAAGTGTTTCTATATTTCCCTGCACCAACATCTTTCCTTCTACGAAAATTCCTACGCGATCGCATATCTGCTGCACCTGGTGAAGATGATGAGATGAAAGAAGCACTGTTAATCCCTGCTGGCGGCTAAGGTGGCGTATGAAAGAAAGAAATTCTTTAACCCCGCTTGGATCAATTCCGAGCGTGGGCTCATCTAATATAATCACTTCCGGCTCTCTCACCAGCACATCAGCCAAACCAAGCCGCTGTTTCATACCTCGTGAATAGGCCGATGCTTTTTTGTTCATTTCTGCGCCCAATCCCACCATCTCCAGTGTTTCGCGCGAACGCTTCTGAACTTCATCTTCGGGGATACCATTGATCCTCGCGATGTATGCAAGGTTTTCAAAAGCCGTCATATTATCATAAAACCCCACACTGTCTGGCATATAACCAACTTTTCTTTTTACAGCTATTGGATGTGTAGTTGCGTTAACGCCGCAGATGGAGGCTGTTCCGGCAGAAGGCTCCGTTAATCCGAGCATCATAAGAATCGTAGTTGTCTTACCGGCTCCATTTGGCCCAAGCAATCCGAAAATTTCACCCTTGTCTATTTCAAGATGCAAATCATCTACAGCTTTCACAGAGCCATAGCACTTTGTTAAACCGTCCAGTTTGATGATAGGATTTTCCATTAGCTTATCTCCTTCCGTACTTACGAATGAGGTAATACACAATTGCGAGCGCCAGGAATATGATAAGAATTCCAATCCAGCCGGAAAGCAATGACGTAGTTACAGTCATTCTGAATGTGGCATCTGCATCGGCCGAATTATTTCTCACCGTAAATTTTGTGACATAGTCTCCTGCAATTGTTTTCTCCGGTACTACCAGGGTGGCCTTGATATCCTGGGTTTTTCCGGGATCAAGCCTGTCAATCTTTGAAGGATCAAAAGTTGCCGTCCATTTTACAGGCGCTTCTGCAGACAATTGTAAACCGCTCAACGGAAGCGTACCCGTATTCACTACTTTTAAGTGTATCACTTTACTTGTGCCTTCCGTAACGTCGTCACTAAGGCGCCCATCCGGCGTGGTAACATCCAGATCATAATTTCCCTTAACCACAGCGGTAAGGTCAAGCTTAAGCGTATCCTGCGGTGAAACTGCAACAACTGGTACATCATATTTACCCGGCTTCACAGTAGGTGAAGGAGTTACTTCGAGAGAAATTTCCTGCGTTTGGCCGGAGTCCATTCTCAGAGAAGGCACCTCAGTGCCCATCACTTTAAAAGTTGACATCCAGCCTTCAGGCGCAAGCGCTACCAAATCAAATGTTACAGCCTGCGCTTTGCCGTTATGCAATGATGCGCTATAACGAAAAGGCTTGTCTGCTGTTGACTCCAGGCTCACCAGCCGTGCCGTAAAAGAGGATTGTTTCGGGGTAGATACCTTTTGCGCACGCGCAGATGCAAAGATAAAAATGGAAATAAGGCAAAAAATAAAACGGTGTAGTTTACAATGCAGCGATGTACATTGTTTCCGGTAAAGAAGAGTTTCTGGCATAGTTAATAAATACGTTGCAACCATCAGGAAATGATGGCTTTTTGTTGAAAGAGGAAACAAATGTAAAAAAAGCGGAAAAGCAGTTCTGTTAAAAAATTATAAAAATAATTTCAAAAATATGTATTACATTTTAATGACACGCAATTGTCTCAGATCAACTTCTTTTGCGGGTTTGGCGTCACAGTAAGGCAATTAATACCTGTCTTTTTTATTTCGATATAACGGTGATGCATACACGATTAATCGGACCCAATTTTGGTTTGTATTTTCAATTTGGATTGTAGCTGCCGTCTCACATTCCGTACCGACCGCTACTGAATGCAGAAGTATCAAATTTTCTTTTCTATTAACCAATGATGTCCAAAAGTATCTTTGATTTCTCCCTGGCGATACCCGTATTCATAATCTTTTACCGCACTTATTTCAACAGCGCCGGCCTGGATGGCTTTGTTCATAACCGCACTTACGTCAGAAACAAAAAGCCCGATAATAGCCGTTGTTCCCTGATGTTTATCCGGAGAAAAGAAATGCTGTTTTGTTACTTCATGCAAATGAAATATAGTGCCATCAATGGAAAGCTCGGCCACGTGTACACTATCATCATCGTTTCTCAAACAAAAATTTTCGATTGCACCAAATGCATTTGCATAGAATGAAATGTCTTTAACTCCATTATTAATTAAAAGTTGCGGTGCAAAAAAAGGCTTAAGATG